>CBHROW010000210.1:0-9737 GCA_966080355.1 uncultured Chryseosolibacter sp. | reverse complement strand
AGATGCGATGATCTACAATGAGTATTTAGGGTCTGACCATTGCCCGGTGGGTCTTCTTATAGAAATTTAGTTGTCAGGCCGCTAGCATGGCTTGGCGGCAGCGCATACAATCTCCGTTGGTTATTTTCGTTCCATTCGTTATTTTTTGGAATGATGCGCCTCTCTTTGATTTCACTTCTATGTTGTTTTTTAAGCGCCAGGGCTCAGAACAATACGGCCGAAACCGCTGCGAATATGCAGCAAATGGACGGAGGTGGAATGTTCCGCTCCTTCGATCACAGGTCCAAAGATGCGAAGGGCTCTATTCGCGTTTTCGAGGAATTTTTGCCCGGTGGAATCACCATGAACAACGATCAGGAGTTTGAATTCAACCGGATGAACTACGATGGATATTATGATGCCATCATCGTTATCCGTAAAAAACAAGAGCAAGTAGTGACAACCATGATGGTGAAATCATTTTACATCGTTGATGTTACCGACACACTTTATTTTGAAAGGCTGTTGCGGCCCGACAATCGCATGGGCTATTATCAACGCATGACCACTGGCAATAAAGTCAGGCTGTACAAGAAGCTATACACTACTTTCCAACACGCAACTTATACGGGAGCTTATTCGACAGGCAGCACGCAATCTGAGTTTGTTGCGAACTATGCATACTATGTTCAGGACGGTTCACTGAAACCACTGGAGATCAAGAACAAAAAAATGCTCTTCGATCTGTTTCCTGCCGAAAAAGACAGCCTTCAGGAATACATCAAACAGAACAAAACTGATTTCAAAAAAGACCCGGATGTGACCGCGCTGGTTGAGTACCTCGATTCTATCAGAAAGTGATTCGTTCGTTGCCCCGAAGACACAAAGGCACAATGCGTTTTAAATGAAGGGCATTTGCAAAGTGGCTTTTTGCAAAACAAATGGGAAGCTATTATTAGATGCCGCAGCCTATCGAAAGCAAAAATCTGCCTTCAGAATTCGTACATCTGCATTTCTTTGTGTCTTCGAGTCCTCGTGGCAAAAATTAAGCGATTCGTTCAATATCTGCGCCCAGTGCTTTCAATCTTGCATCGATGTTCTGATAACCACGGTCGATCTGATCGATATTCGAGATCTCACTCGTTCCGTTTGCAGAAAGTGCTGCGATGAGCAACGAAACTCCGGCACGGATATCTGGCGAGCTCATTTTGATTCCGCGTAGTGCGTTTCGTCTATCGAGGCCAATTACAGTTGCGCGGTGTGGATCACAAAGAATGATTTGCGCGCCCATGTCGATAAGTTTGTCAACGAAGAACAATCGACTCTCGAACATTTTCTGATGGACAAGCACGGTGCCCTTTGCCTGCGTAGCAACAACAAGCACGATGCTCAGCAAGTCGGGCGTGAATCCGGGCCATGGTGCATCTGCAATGGTGAGAATAGAGCCATCGATGAAAGTTTCAATTTCATAACGCTCTTGTGAAGGAATGTGAATATCATCCCCGCGGAACTCCATCTTGATACCAAGCCTTCTGAAAATTTCAGGAATGATGCCGAGCATGTCGATGCGACAATTTTTGATGGTGATTTCCGATTGCGTCATCGCGGCAAGACCTATGAACCTCCCGATCTCGATCATGTCCGGAAGCATGGTGTGCTCAGTTCCTCCAAGCTTCGTTACGCCTTCGATCGTTATAAGGTTCGAACCAATGCCGTTGATCTTCGCGCCCATGCGGTTCAGCATGAGGCAAAGCTGTTGCAGATACGGCTCACAAGCAGCGTTGTAAATCGTTGTTTTTCCTTTTGCGAGCACGGCAGCCATGATGATGTTGGCAGTTCCGGTCACAGATGCTTCATCGAGCAGCATGTAAGCTCCTTTGAGCTCGGATGCATCGATGTGAAAAAGATGTTCGTTCGAATCGAAGTTGAATTTCGCTCCGAGCTTTTGGAAACCGAGGAAGTGCGTATCGAGACGTCTTCTTCCGATCTTGTCGCCACCGGGTTTGGGCAGGCTCGCTTTTCCAAAACGCGCGAGTATCGGCCCGAGCAACATCACGCTTCCGCGAAGCGCTGCTGCCTTTTTACGGTAGGTTTCAGTCTCGAGAAAATTTGTGTCGACTTTGTTTGCCGTGAACCGATATGACTCCGGTCCGAGCTTTTCCACTTTACAACCGAGGTCACCGATCAGCTCGATCAGTTTGTTGACATCGACAATGTTGGGAATATTGTGAATGGTTACCGGTTCTGCGGTGAGTAATACTGCGCTCAGTATTTGAAGGGCTTCATTTTTTGCGCCTTGCGGAACGATCTCACCTTTAAGTTTTTTGCCTCCGCGAATTTTGAAAATACTCATTGAAACAATTGGAATTTTATTCCCCCCTCAGGGTACACAATTGAAAAAAATATAAATGAATAAGAACCGAATGCACGGACAACTTCATCGTCCGCCAGTCGTGCAAAATTACTGGTCTCTTCTGCGCTTGAAGTTGTTGCCTTTGTGGCCGCCTTTGTTGAAGTGCTTGTGGCCGCCTCCACCACCGCCACCATGGCGTTGGTTGTTGCCGCGGTTGCCACGGCCTTCGCCACGATCATCGCCTTTGCCGGGCTTGTTCGTCTTACGCTCTTTGTAAAGTTTTTCGAACAGGTTGTCTTCACGAACTTTTTCGATCGTCATCTTCAACGCTCCGCCTGACATGTCCTGGATATCTTTCAGGATGACCGAATCATCGAGTGTTTCTTTGTTCCAGTTGCCGTAGAAAGTTTTCATCAGCTTGCCGAGATAGATGATGGCATCTTCGCGTTCTTGCGGATCTTCTTTTTTCAACGCCTCCTTCACCAGCTTCTCGATGTTCTTGCCATAGTGCTTGAAACGAACCTGGCTTTGCGGATAGTCGACTTTCAAAGGTTTTTTGAAAAGGATGTCGCGTTCAGGTTTAGGGAACGGTCCGTTGATGTCGAGGTTGAAATCGGCTATAATGTAGAGATCGTCCCAAACGCGTTGTGGGTTTTCGGGCTGATCTTTGATGGTCGGTGTCAATTGCTTGATTAGCTCGATCAGTGTGATAGCGAGCTCAGTTCTTTTGTCTTTGTCAGGTTGATTACGGATGTACTCAACAAGCTTCTGCACATTGCGACCGTATTCTTTCAGGATGATGTCCGGTCGCTGGGTGTTGTAATCTGCTTTCATTAAATGAAAATTGTAGTTGTGCTGTAAGATCCGCGGCTGCGGAATGGTTAAAGTTACCAGTATGGATTTTGTTTATCCTATCGTCTCATTATGCTGATGAACCTCAGGTCTCAGGAATACTGATCTTGGATAGGTCGATAGATAATGCAAATAAAGCCAGAATCCTGGAAAAAAGCTTGTCCCCGCCTACTTCTTTTTGAGGCAAACTTCGGTTTCCCATGTCAAATCCACGGCACCAGTTGCCGGTTTTCCTGGCAACCGGGTTTTTGGCAACCAGGCACCTTGTCTTTTGGTCAATTCACAATCCGCAGTTTTGCAAAACTCAATAAAAGCGTTTTCTCCCCCGCATCGGCAAAATTGATCTTCGCTTTTCGGTCTGGGCCTGACATGTCCATCATCACCACGGTACCAAAACCGAATTTTGGATGTTCTACCTTCATTCCGGCCTGAAGACCTGAGGTGTCGCTTGGAATGAAATCTTCTGATACCTTATGCTGATGCATGACTTTCTTTGGAGCAGGAGCTGAAGAAATCGTTTTGCGAATTCCATTCACGAGGTTCTTCGCGTATTGGCTTGGGGCGGGAACACTTTCAAGTCCTCCACCGAACTTTGTGCTCACTTTGATGAAACGCGAATCGATGTCATCGAGGAAGCGACTCGGTTCACAGTTCTTCAATCGGCCGAAGCGATAACGTGTTAAAGCGTAGGTGAGAATCAAACGTTTTTGTGCCCGTGTGATCGCCACGTAAAATAAACGTCTTTCTTCTTCCAGATCAGCCCGGCTGCTGAGCATCATTTGAGAAGGAAAGAGATCTTCTTCAAGTCCAACGATGTAAACGTATTTGAACTCAAGGCCTTTCGCCATATGGATCGTCATCAGGGTGACCTTATCGGGATCTTTGTCTTTGTCGTCATCCTGGCCGGTAACTAAAGACACTTCCTGCAAAAATGCCCCGAGCGATTTGTCTTCGCGTTCGGGATCGTCTGTAAACTCCTTGATCGCGTTCAGCAATTCCTGCACGTTCTCATAGCGGCTGAGTCCCTCAACCGTTTTGTCTTCATATAGTTCGCGCAGCAAGCCCGACCCTTTAGCGATTTCAAACGCAGCTTCGTATGCATCTTTCCGCGAAAGCTCGAGATTGAATCGCTTGATCATCGCCACAAAATCTTCAATGGGCCCGGTAGCTCTTCCGCCTACGAATGGCGATGGATTCTGCACGATGTCCCAGATGGATGTGCCGTGATCGTTCGCTGCTACCACAATTTTATCGACTGTCGCATCTCCAATTCCACGCTTCGGCAGATTGATGATCCTTCGGAACGATGCTTCATCTTGTTGATTCAATGAATATCGAAGATAGGCCAGTAGATCTTTGATCTCTTTTCGCTGATAAAATGAAAGTCCACCGATGATCTTGTATTTGATGTTCATTCTGCGCAGCGATTCTTCAATGGCGCGCGACTGACTGTTGGTTCTGTACAACACAACAAAATCGCTGAACTTCAGCTGATGCTGCATTTTTTCTTCAAAGATCGAGGAGGCAACAAGACGGCCTTCTTCGTTATCAGAAACTGCTTTGATCAGTTCGATGAGATTACCTTCTTCGTTGGCCGTCCATACATTCTTTGGAATTTGTGCGCGGTTTCTGCGGATCACCGAGTTGGCCGCGTTTACAATATTTTGTGTCGAGCGATAATTCTGTTCGAGTTTATAAACTTTGAGTTCGGGATAATCGCGTTCGAAATTCAGGATGTTGGTGATGTCTGCACCCCGAAAGGCATAGATACTTTGAGCATCGTCACCGACTACGCAGATGTTCTGACGGACGGCCGCAAGTTTTCGGATGATAAAGTATTGGCAAAGATTCGTATCCTGGAACTCATCAACGAGCACGTAATGAAAACGATGTTGATATTTGTTCAGGACTTCCAGGTGTTCTTTGAAAAGTTTATCAGTGTTGAAAAGGAGATCATCGAAGTCCATCGCGCCCGACTTGAAGCAACGCATCGCATAGGTTTTGTAGATCTTTCCGATCTCAGGACGCATGTTTGCGGCATCATCTCCCATCAATTCGGCATTAGAAAGATAATCCTGCCAGCCGATCAGCCGGTTCTTCGCGGCTGAGATCCGGTTATATACCGTATTGGGCTTGTAAACATTTTCATCGAGGCCAAGCTCTTTCACGATCGACTTGATCAGCGACTTCGCATCATCAGTATCATATATGGTAAAGTTGCTCGGATATCCAAGGTGGTGAGCTTCAGAGCGCAAAATCCTGGCAAATACCGAGTGAAAAGTCCCCATCCAGAGATTGCGGGCGTCACTACCGACAACGTGCTCGATCCTTTCACGCATCTCTTTGGCTGCTTTGTTGGTAAAAGTAAGCGCCAGGATGTTGAAGGGGTCGACATTCTTTTCCTGCATCAGATAGGCGATACGGAAAGTGAGCACACGGGTCTTTCCGGAACCAGCTCCGGCAATGAGCATGCATGGGCCTTCGGTGTTCAGTACTCCTTCGCGCTGAGGCTCATTCAAACTCTCAAGGTATTCAGTCATAACCTACAAACATAAATCAGTATTTCATCCCGGAGAAGCAATCCCGGTATTCTTTTTCCGCTGCTTGGATGATGGCTTTAGGCGGGAAGGGGTGAAGTGCTGACAGTGAAACTTTTGCACGCTGTATCAATGTGCCGATTAGCCAATATGCCAATGGATAGCTTGAAATTAAACAGAATACCGTCCTGGATAATTCCAGCAACTTTCTTTTTTTACCGGGTTCTTCCAGTGACTAATGACCAATGACTATTGACATTTCGGTTTGAGCGACCTTTAAGCTGCCATGTACCTGCTACGTTAAACGGAAATTGTCTGTACCTTTGCTCCATGATAAAAGTTGGTGAAGTTCTGATCTCAGATGATGTTCGTGACAAAGAATTTGTCTGTAACCTCGAGAAATGCAAGGGCGCTTGTTGTGTAGAAGGCGATTTTGGTGCGCCTCTCGATGAAGATGAACTTCAGATCCTTGAAGAGATTTATCCCATCGTAAAACCATATTTGTCGAAAGAGGGGATCAAGGTGATCGAAAAAGTCGGAACACACACTACCGATGACGATGGCGATCTTTGTACTCCTGTTATCGATGGACGTGAATGTGTTTATGCGATATACGATAAGAAAGGAATTTTGAAGTGCGGTATCGAGCAGGCGTACTACGATGGCAAGATCAAATGGAAGAAGCCGATCTCCTGCCATCTCTACCCGATCCGCATTAGTAAAAAGAAAGACTTCGAAGCGCTCAACTATCACAAGTGGCACATCTGCTCGCCTGCTTGCTCGCTCGGTAAAGAGCTTCAGGTTCCCGTCTACAAATTTTTGAAGGAACCGCTGATCCGAAAATATGGAGAGGCGTGGTACAATGAACTGGTGAATGTGATCGAGCAAACTTCTACCGAAAAAAAATCACCTGCTCCGAAGAAGTCTACGCGCAAGTGATCAGAGCTTAGGCGCCAGCCACAGAAACCCAGCAACAAGTATGAACAAAATATACCAGGCCAGCTTCGAGAGCGGTTTGTAGACAACAAGCAACTCCGCGTTCTTGTTTGAGTTCTGTGCCATGCGTTTCGTTCGTTCAACAGAATGCATTCCTTCAAGGGACGACCAGGCTCCGTTTTCAGAAACGAAATAGTTGAAGCTGACGGAATCTCCGGCAATCTTCACCTCATGCCATCCGGGTTCGTCTGGCCAAACCCTCGCGTACCAGACGTCATCGATACGCTCGTCTTCCTTCAGCGGAATTGTGACGTTGTTGTGAAGGAGCGTTGGCTTTTCAGTCGATGAAATGATTTCAAATTCAACAGGCTGGTTGGGATAGACCGGGAAGTCGGTGATCAATCTCACTTTATTCTGAGATGCGTCTGTGCGTGAAGTTTGCGCGACAATCTCGTTCCAGAGTTTTTGATATCCGAGCGAATCACCCTCAAGTTGCAGCCGATAGGTTTCCTGGAGTAGTTGAAAACCGATTTTGCCTAAGCCCAGGTAGCGGTATCCGGATAAGACCCGCGAGTTGTTTTGAATTACCTGTATCAAATCACCAGACGTTGGTTTTGCGGGCCATGCCGAAAATGGCACAGCGGAATGGGTAAAAAGTTTTACGTGTGCACTGTCCGTGTATACTTTCTCGAAATCAATTTTCAGCCAGTTCGAGATCTTTCGATTCGACAAGGGAGACTCGTTGAAAAGAAAAAGTACACCTAAGCCATTGCGAACCGACTCGATGATGTTTTGCTCTTCGTTGGACGAAAGTGCTGAAAATGCGTCTGAGTCGACAACGAGAAGATCAAATGTGTTTAGCATTTCCGTTGACAGCCGATCAATGCGTGTAGCCGGTGCGTTGATAAATTCAAATCGGAAATTATTTTTTGAAACCTGGTATCTAGAAGTCAGCCGATTTTTTTTAGACAGAAATGCTTTCAGGTATCGTGTTTCAAAGGTCGGGAAATATTGAATGAAAATTATTTTTCGTGTCGTTTGCGGATAAACCTGAATGGGAAGTTTTTCGCGCTTCTGGTTCAACCTGAGCTGATACGTTATCTGACCAGTCTCGCGTGGCGTAAATGAAATTCTAAAATTTTGCTTCCCATTTTTTGATAGATGCACCGAATCTTCTTTGCCGCCCGGGCCTTCGAGCACAAGGAACGATGGCTGAGCTACGTTGCAAACACCTTCAACGAAATTTCTCCGATTGACAACCGGATGATCGGGAAGTTGCAAGTCGATAATGCCTTCCGGTATTTGCCCCGGAAAAAATTGAAGGCTGACATCGTGAAGCAAATCGGCTTCTGCGGCAGAGAGACCGTTTCCAACAACCAATACCGAGCTCGCATTCATCTCAGCAAGTTTGTTGGGCGCTTGTGTTCGATCTAACTGCGATGAAGTATAAAATTCAGCAAAACGGAATTGGCTTTGCAAACTGTCGAGTACGTGTTGTTGAAAACCGACACTCTTCACAATCACTATGGATGATCGCTGCGAACGGATGGACGGCACAAATAAAATACCAGCCAGGCTAATGATAAGGAGGACTCCTGCCAGTAGTCGCCAGGATTTGAATTTGAGCGGACGCCTCCATTCAACCCAAATTACAAACGACAATAAAGCAAGCAACACGATGACAGTTGCACCATACGAAAATACCGGATCAAAACTCAGCAACGGCTCAGTCATTTTTCAGGTTCTCAAGATTTTTGATAAATGACTCATCGAGCTGATGGATAGATCTGGTATTGGATTTTCCATTTACTTCTTCTGCCGGGAGTACTTTCCAAAAGACCATTTCAAGATGATTTAAATTTTCCACCCATGCAGAAGAATCAATTTTGTCTGTAATATTTTTTATGATCGTGAGTGCGGGGAGAAATTCAACAGGGCGTTCGAGTGCGAGCTGGGCAATTTCTTGTCCCGCATTTTTGAGCACAGCGTTCTCATCTTTTGAAAGCTCATGTGGTTTGGAGTCGATGGCATTTTCGATCCAGGCAATGGCGAGTCGCACATTCGGGTACTTGGCGATGTCGACTTCCGAAGCTTCCCGCCTTGAATCTTTAATATCGGCAAGGTCGCCACTCAAGCGTTTCTCTTCTTTGATCGGTGGTGGATCGACTCCGGTTTTGTGAACGTAGATCCGCGCATCGTTGCTGACTTCTTTCAAAAGCTTTAGCGCTTTGTATTGGTAAGGAAGAGATTTTTCCGGTTGATAAAGCCGCAGGTAGAGTTCCGCGTCCCACATTTCAGTGAGCGCTGCCTTCAATTTTGTGCGCACAGACTGGAGAAAAAATGTAGCTTCTTCAGCATCATCATGTTCGTGAACAAAGCCTTTGAGTGGATCTTCTTTTTCTTCGGGGTCTTTCGTTTCGTCATGCTGATGGGTTTTGCTATTGGCCTTTTTGTCTTCCACCAAATTGTGCTCATTGTCTTTGTCATGCGCATGACCGAATTTCTCAGCGATATTTTCTTCTTCGCCTTCCGGTCTGATCTCAGCGACCTGCTCTTCAACAACATCTTCTGAATGCGCTAACTCAGATTCGAACTCTTCTCCAAGAAATTCTCCATACTTCAGGCGTAAAACTTTTTGATCGTAGCCAAGTTCATTGCTCGTGAAATTGAAATCCGCTTTCTTCATTTTCTTTCGCTTGGCGAGCAGCTTTTCAGTATCGATAATGATCTGGCGCTGGCTTCTGAAATATTCCGGCATCAGGTCGACTCCCAATCCTGCATCGGCAACAGTTTCTTGCGAAGCTGTATCTCGCAGTGATATGAAATACGTTTCTGTTCGCGACTTATTTGGGACAGGCTGTTGGTTGTCGATCCCTTCAGCATAAAAGTAAAGTTCATCGCCCGGCTCGAGTCCGAGCTTTTTGATGTCGATGATCCGTGAGGCGTTTAAATTTTTTACAACAATATTTTCTGGATTTGCGAACCACAGTTTTTATTCTAGAAACTTTAACGACACACCGCATCCATTTGCAACCGTGGCAATGATGTACGCATCTGTCAGATTGTAGTCGTCCGATATG
>CBHROW010000209.1:0-9811 GCA_966080355.1 uncultured Chryseosolibacter sp. | reverse complement strand
ATAAACTCTGGGGGCCTTATGGATTTTACGATGCCTTCAATTTGAATGAACCATGGTTTGCGAGCTCTTACCTTGCAATCGACCAAGGGCCGATCGTAGTGATGATCGAGAACTACCGATCGGGTTTGCTATGGGATCTGTTTATGACATCTCCAGATGTTCAGCAAGGCCTCAATAAATTGTCATTTACTTTTTAAAAAACTTAACTTAGAAGTCATGACCCGAACCTTTTATGCCAGAATATCCAACGCGATCCTGCTGTTGGTTGTGGCGGCATCACTGACGAACTGCAATTCACAGAAAGTTGCATCCGAATCAACCGCAGACACAACAGGTATTTCTGATGATTCGCTTCTGACACTTACGCAATACCGGACTTTTCAATATTTCTGGGATGGCGCTGAGCCAACTTCCGGAGCTGCTCGCGAACGATACCATTCAGACAATGTTTATCCTGAGAACGACAAGATGATCGTGACCTCGGGGGGAACAGGCTTTGGCGTGATGGCAATCCTGGTTGGAATCGAACGCCACTTTATCACGCGAGAACAGGGCCTCGAACGATTTAATAAATTGGTCAGCTGGCTTGAGAAAGCTGATCGTTTTCATGGCGTGTATCCGCACTGGTGGAATGGAGAAACCGGAAAAGTAAAACCATTCAGCCCGAAAGATGATGGAGGCGACCTCGTTGAAACTTCCTTTCTCATGCAGGGACTGATCTGTGTTCGCCAATATTTCAAAGATGGCAATGAAGAGGAGAAGGCGCTGGCTGCACGAATCGACAAACTTTGGAGAGACGTTGAGTTCGACTGGCATCGCCAAGGTGGAAAAAATGTTCTTTACTGGCATTGGTCGCCAAACAACGGATGGGCTATGAATTTTCCAGTGCAAGGATATAACGAGTGCATGATCATGTACATTCTCGCTGCTGCGTCACCAACGCATGGGGTGCCTCCGGAAGTTTATCATCAAGGTTGGGCCCGCAGCGGTGGAATTAAAAACGATCCTCATCACTCGCAGTATGGCTATCATCTTGATCTCAGGCACAATGGAGCTGAGCAATTTGGAGGACCATTATTCTGGTCGCATTATTCCTACCTCGGACTCGACCCGCGTAAGCTGAAGGATCAATATGCTGACTACTGGACGCACAACAGGAACCACACACTCATCAATCGCCAGTACTGTATTGAGAATCCAAAACACTTCAAGGGTTATGGCGAAAACAATTGGGGCTTGACTGCCAGTTATTCAGTGAAGTTCTATGCCGCGCACAGTCCTACCGAAGATTACGGAGTGATCACGCCAACTGCTGCGCTTTCTTCAATGCCTTACACGCCAAAAGAATCGATGAAAGTACTTCGCCATATTTACGATGACCTGGGTGATAAAGTGTTTGGAGAGTTCGGGCCTTACGATGCTTACAGCGAACATCACGACTGGTACACACAGCGTTATCTGGCGATCGATCAGGGACCGATACCGGTGATGATTGAAAACTATCGCACGGGATTGCTCTGGGATTTATTCATGTCAGCACCTGAAGTTCAGGCCGGACTTGATAAACTTGGGTTTCAATACAGATAAGGTTGAGCAGTTGATCCGGTACAGCCTGTGGGCCTCATCCGGTCGTTTCAGTTGAGTCGATAAAAAATAAATGAAAAGCTAAATCTATGAAAAGAGCCTTCATCCCGGTACTCTTTATTGCTATTGCGATCGTATCGTTTGGGCAGGAGCGAAAGATCAACACGCCAAACGATCCGCAGCAAATGAAAAAATTTATTGACGAGCTGATGAGCAAGATGTCGCGCGAAGAAAAGATCGGTCAGCTCAATCTTGTGTCTGTCGGATTTGATGTGACAGGTCCGATTGTGAGTCAGAATGTGGAAGAGAAACTTGCGAAAGGAAACGTGGGAGGGGTGTTCAATACATTCACACCAGTTGCTGTTCGTAAGCTTCAGGAAATGGCTGTGACCAAGACCCGTTTGAAAATTCCATTGATCTTTGGATACGATGTGATCCATGGTCATCGCACAATCTTTCCGATTCCGCTTGGTATAGCAGCTACATGGGATCTTGTAGCGATCGAAAAAAGTGCACGCATCGCTGGAGACGAAGCTAGTGCAGACGGTTTGAACTGGGTATTTTCTCCCATGGTAGACATTGCGCGCGATCCTCGCTGGGGTCGAATTGCCGAAGGTGCAGGCGAAGATACCTATCTCGGATCACGTGTAGCTGAAGCGATGGTTCGCGGATATCAAGGCACTAATCTTTCTGCGAACAACACTGTGATGGCCTGTGTGAAACACTTCGCGCTGTATGGTGGCGCAATGGCTGGTAGAGATTACAACCCTGTAGAGATGGGTGATCGCACCATGCTCGGAGAATACCTGCCGCCTTACAAAGCTGCGATCGATGCCGGTGCCGGATCGGTGATGACTTCGTTCAACGATATAAATGGAGTTCCGGCTGCGGTGAACGAATGGCTGCTGCGTGACCTGTTGCGAAAGCAATGGGGATTTACGGGAATGGTCGCAACTGATTACACAGCGTTGAACGAGCTCGTTGCTCACGGTGTTGCAGAAAATGAAGCCGATGCTGCAGTACAAGCGCTTCGTGCCGGAAATGACATGGACATGGTTGGGGAAGTCTACCTCAACAATCTGAATAAACAGATCAGCGAAGGAAAAGCGACCGATGCGATGGTCGATGAGGCGTGTAGGAGAGTTCTTGAAGCGAAGTACAAACTCGGCCTCTTTGAAGATCCTTATCGTTATGTGAATGACCAGCGTGCAGCACAAACGATGATGAAGAAGGAGTATCGCGATGCAGCTCGGGAAATCGCCAGAAAAAGTATTGTATTGTTGAAGAATGGGAACAATGTGCTTCCGCTGAGAACTACCGGATCAATTGCTTTGGTCGGACCGCTGGCGCGAAATCAGAGAGACATGATTGGCAACTGGAGTGGCGCGGGCGACTGGAAGCAAGCCGTGAGTGTGGAAGAAGGAATTCGAACTGCGCATAAAGGCATCACTATCAATTATGCGAAGGGAGCGAACTTTACAGATGACAAAATATTGATTCAACGTCTTAATGCCCACGGTGGAAATCTCGAGATCGATAACCGCCCGGAGGGCGACATGATCAAAGAAGCTATCGATGCTGCGAATAAGTCGGATGTTGTTGTTGCTGTTGTAGGCGAATCGCAAGGAATGACCGGTGAAGCCGCGAGTCGTGCCGATATCGGCCTTCCCGGAAAACAACTCGACCTGCTGAAAGCGCTTAAGGCCACCGGAAAACCTTTGGTGGTTGTACTGATGAACGGGCGACCGCTCACCCTGCCCTGGGAAAACGAAAATGCAAGCGCTATACTTGAAACATGGTTTGGTGGCACTGAAGCTGGCAATGCGATTGCTGACGTTTTGTTTGGCGCATACAATCCTTCGGGAAAATTGACCAATACTTTTCCGCAGCATCCCGGACAAATTCCATTGTTCTACAATCACAAGACCACAGGACGGCCTTATGGTGGAGATATGCTGGACAAATACAAGTCGCGTTATCTCGATGTGAGTAACGATCCACTCTTTCCATTTGGCTTTGGACTGAGCTATACAACGTTTAGCTATAGCGAGGTTGGATTGAGCGCGCCTGAGATCACAACAAACGACAAGCTGACGGTCAGCTGCAAGGTGACCAACAGCGGAAGTAAACCCGGGGAAGAGGTTGTGCAATTGTATGTTCGTGATCTAGTTGGCAGTGTGACGCGGCCGGTGAAAGAGTTGAAAGGATTTCAGAAGATCATGCTCCAGCCGGGTGAATCGAAGACGGTAACGTTTACGCTGAGCGCGAATGATCTCTCATTTTACAAGCGCGATATGAGCTGGGGAACAGAGCCTGGAAAGTTCCATGTGTTTGTTGGAGGGAATTCAAGAGACGCGAAGAAGGCGGAGTTTGCACTCAAGTGATTCTTTGGGCTAAAGCCCTAAATGTTAATGTCGCAGCTAGCCCGGGCCTAAAGGTTCCGGGCTAGTTTTTTCTAGGCTTAAATTTTAGACGCTCTTTTTTTTTAATGGACCCCTGAGCGTTCAATCATTTCCCCATTAGGCAAACGATACTAGCCCGGAACCTTTAGGTCCGGGCATAGCAGGGAGAAAATTGTTTGGGCTTTAGCCCTTAAAATGGAGGCTGGATTTTAGTTGGACGTTTTCACAATTTGATCCATGTCCTTTAAGAATCTTTATATCCACTTGGTGTGGTCAACCAAAAACCGCGTGCCTTTCTTGCATTCTCTTGAAATCAGGAGCAAGGTTTGGCATCACATTCAGCAAAATGCAAAACAAAAAAATATATACGTTGATTCGATTGGAGGTCATCAAGATCATTGTCATTGCCTTGTGTCATTGGAGGTTGATCAGAGCGTTTCGAAAGTCGCGCAGCTTCTTAAAGGTGAGTCATCGCATTGGATCAACAAGACCAGCCTGATTGGGAGGAAATTTGAATGGCAAGATGAGTACTTTGCGGTTTCCGTTTCTAAATCAATGGTCGATGAGGTTAGAAATTATATTATGAATCAGGAAGAGCATCATCGAACGAAGACGTTCAAGGAGGAATATGAGAGACTGCTGATTGTTTGTGATTCAAAGCCAATGGGCTAAAGCCCGATCACCGATGGTAGACCTTTAGCCCGGACCTGAAGATGCCGGGCTAGTGATTGCGTAAAATAACGCTACAGTTCACAATAGTCTTTTGAGAACTCTATTTTCTGAAGAAGCCGGATCAAATAAATTTCTTGACCAACTGCGCCCACTCCACCTCCAGCGACACCTTCGGAAAATCTTTCCCCGCTCTCGAATACCAATACCCAGCATTCCCTTCATCGCCTTCTTTCCGATGCAAATATGCATGGATGTGTGATCCGTCTTTCGTATTAATGTCCTGCGCGATATTGTGCGACTTCTCCCAATCACCTTTGCCATCATACCACAAGGCTTTCAAAAGGTCGCTCATCTCTGGTGGAGGATTGGGGTGACTTAATGATCGTTGGAATTCTTCGAATGTCATGACTTCAAGATCGTAAACATTCTTCATAAAAAAAGGCTTCACGCTGCATGCCACAGCCTTCACGCTTTGAGGAGATCCTCATCACGTGAAGCGGGGAGCGTGTGGCGTGGAGCCTCGTTTGAAAGGAAATTACTTTTGACCTTTGCTCGTTTTAAGCAGCGCTACTTCTCCTTCACGGGATAATAAACTTCAGTGACAAGCTTACTCGGATCTTTCTCCTGCATCGGGCCGATCACGTATACTTCATAAGGCGCTCCGGTAATTTCAAGATCGCGAAACTCGATGAACTTATTGATCTGATTGTGAACCTCCTCGAGCTTATCGTATGGACCTGTATGAGCAACTTTGATCGCCTGTCCGCCTGGCGTTTGCTGAACCGGATACTTCGCAGGTAGTTTTGCGCCAGCGTCCACAGGGACCGCGCAGACCATCTCCATTGACTCTTCGCTGTAACTCGGGAATAATGCAAACGCTGCACCTTTGGGTTCAACTTTTGCTTTCTTCAGGGCTGCATAAAGCTCATCGTACATTTTGCTCATGGCTTGTGCGACTGCGTTGCCATCTTTCGGACTCATCTTGGTGCTCACTCCCACATACGACACAGGTGGAGTTTCGGTAGTAGTCATCGAAACTGAAAACTTCGGTTTAGCTTCCGCGAGTTCTTTGATCTTGTTGAGGTTGAAGTCGAACGCATGATCCATTTCTCCTTTCATCATCAGCACGCCAAACCAGCGCGCAATAGGATTCATTCCAAAGTCGGACGAAAAATTCATGGTCACCTTTGTGCCTTCACTTTGTTGCTCGAAATCATACCAGGCCTTCGCGGTACCATGCTCCATGAAGTCGAGATCGGCCTTGATCGATTTGAACGGAACGCTTTCAGTGATACTGAGTTTTCCATTACCCATGTCTTTACTCACCCAGCTATAGAAAGCTCCGGCTCCATGCTTTTGATCACTGTACGTAATGGCCATAGTCGTATCGAGTTGATTCCAGTACGACCACTTGTTCCAGTTTTCGAGACCGTTCACTTCTTCAAACGCATACTCAGCCGGTGCATTCACAATGATACTCCGGGAAACTTCTAGTTTGCCCGGCAACAGGAAGCCTACGATGACTAGCAGGACGATCAGTCCCAGTAATCCGAAAAGAATTTTTTTCATCATAACGGTTATAGGTTAGGCGTTGGAGATCGAATTTACGGAAAATATAACTGTCCGAAAACGTTGGAAATGAGTGAAAAAATCGAAATCTTCGGGAAGTACCTAACCCAAGATTCCTATGAGTTTTTTCAACAATCCGAATCGAATTCCTGAAAGTTACGGCTTGCGAATTGGCGTTGGCTTGATCGTGTACTTCGTAGTGATGCACCTGGTGGGATTGTCGCACCACGTGGAGTTGCGTTTGTTGAACCTTCTGATCCTCATCACAGGTGTGTATCTCGCGCTGAAGAAATTCAAAGACTCACATGGTGAGCATCTCAATTATTTTCGCGCGCTGATCACGGGCGTTGCAACTGCGGGGATCGGATCAGCTATGTTTGCCGTTTTCCTTTTCTTCTATATGAAATTCGATACTTCATTGATGCAGTCTATCGTTGAGAACGAACCAATGGGAAGATACCTCAATCCTTACATTGCATCATTCATCGTTGCACTAGAGGGTTTATTCTCAGGTTTATTGGTGACTTTCATCCTCATCAATTTTGTGCAGACTGATGAAGTGAACGAACCACAAGGCTGAAATGCCATGGCCGTTGGCTATAGCCATGGCAGTTCATCAACCAAATACGACCATCGCATTATAAGGGCGCCTTCCGGTGCCTTTTCTTATTTAGAAGTTATGAGCTTTCAGTAACGTTCTTCTTTGCCATAGGCTTAGCTAACATCCATCGCCACATCCGGCACGCATTTTTTTCCAATGCGGTAAAAGGAGAGTTATGAGTATCAGACATTGGAATATCTGGAACCGGCCGGATCGTATACCGGAGATCTATGGAACGTTGATCGCTTTGGCTCTTGTGGTTTATTTCTTCCTGATGTATGCCGCTGGGCTGGTGCACGTGATCGAACTACGATTGCTTAATATTTTTATCATGGCAGGTGGAATTTACTCGGCATTGAAGCAATATAAGCGGACACACAACGGGCATTTGAATTATTTCCGCGGACTGAGCACAGGAGTTGCTGCTGCTGTTATTGGCGCATCTACATTCGCTGTTTTTTTGCTGCTTTATCTTAAGGTCGATGCAAACTTCATGCAGTCGATCATTGAACGTGAACCGATGGGGCGTTTTCTCAATGAATATGCAGCAGCAGCTATCGTTTGTATTGAAGGCGTGTTCTCAGGTTTCACCATGACGTATTTGTTGCTGAATTACGTGGAAACGGACAAAGCCACCGAAGCAACTTAGACTATTTCATCCAGACAACTTTTTGTTCAGGCGTGTGGGCCTGGCTTAATATGGAGCCATATAAGTCGGGCCTACGTGCTTTTCGGTAACGGTATCCTCCGGCCTGTTTTAGCTTCTCCTCGTTGATGGTAGCGATCACAAAGTCATTGTCGAGCTTTCTGCATTCGGCAAGAATATCGCCAAACGGATCGAGGATCATTGAGCAACCATTTTTTAATTGATCGTCATCCATTCCAATGGGATTGGAGAACACAACATAAACTCCGTTATCATAAGCACGTGCAGGTAACCATTTCATAAGCCAGGCGCGGCCTTTGAGCCCATCAAATTCAGCGCGCAAAGAAGTTGGATCGTACTCGCGATTCTCCCATAGTTTCGGATCGACAAAACCTGCACCGGGTCGCGTTGAAGGTGTGCACATGGTAACATGCGGCATGAAAATGATGTCTGCGCCTAGCAGGGCCGTTGCACGAACATTCTCGATGATGTTGTTGTCGTAGCAGATCAGGATCCCACATTTCCATCCGTGCAGATCGAAAACCGTGTAAGAGTTACCTGGCAAAATGTGCGGGTTGATGAACGGATGAAGTTTGCGGTGTTTGGCGATCATTCCATGCTTATCGACACATACATAAGGCTTGTAGATGTTGTCGCCATCGCGTTCGAACAGTCCAGCCAAGATGGTGATGTTATTTTCTGCCGCGATCTCCTGCAATCGCTTCACACTCGGGCCATTTGGCACCGTTTCAGCAAGATCAAGCATTCGTTCTTTTGTGAGATGGCGCGCAAAAGAGTAGCCGGTGATTGAACACTCGTGAAAAGCAATTACCTGTGCTCCTTCACGGGAAGCGTCAGCGGCCATTTTGCGTATAACCTCAAGGTTGTAAGCCTTGTCTCCACTGCGGTTTTCAAATTGGGCCGTTGCGATCCGAATATCGTCCATATTACTTCAATTCAAGTTCAACTATGGTGTCGATCTCATCCAGTTTCGACTTCGGAATGTTGAGTGTGATTCCGAAATCATTGTCGGTGAACTTCACAGCGCTCTTGTCGCTGAATAGTTTCGCGCTCTTTATCTTCTTTCCCCAGGAAGGAATGGTCAGCGATTCGTCAAACCACTTCAGCACGTGCACATAAACTGTAGTGCCCTTCTGCGTTGTCACTCCCCAGTCGCGTGCCGACAGTGGTCCGCCTTTCGTTCCATAGATCGTCTCTCCGTTTATTTTCAGCCAGTCGCCCATTTGTTTAAGACGCTCGATGTGCTCAGGTTGGATTTTGCCGTTGGGCATCGGGCCTACATTCAAAAGAAAATTGGCATCGTAGCCTGCAGCTTTCACGAGATATTGAATAAGGTCCTTTTTGCTTTTGTGTCCATCGTCTTTCAGGTTGAAGCCCCAAGAATTGTTGATGGTCTCGCAGGTCTCTTTTGGAAGCGTACCGATTTTTTGCTCCGGTGAAAATCCTGTAGTGTTGTGACCTGGAAGATCTTTCTCGAACATTTGAAAATCTTCGCCTTCATACGGAGGGCGATGATGATTGCTTCCGACCAATGCTCCTGGCTGCAGTCGGTGAATAAGCTTGTATGTTGTTTCAAGTCGCCAGTCAGCGTCTTTTTTGTCCCACATACCATCGAACCAGATGCCGGCAACGTCACCATAATTTGTCAACAACTCCGAAAGTTGCGCATCCATATAATCGAGATACTTGTTCATGTCGCCAGACTCAGGTCTTCCCGTGTAATCGCGGCCAGTGTTTCCACGTGGGAAATAGTCCGGATGGTGCCAGTCGAGTTGAGAATGATAAAAGAACAATTTGATCCCTTCCTTGCGGCATTCATCGGCCAGCATTTTCAGAACGTCTTTTCCGTAGGGTGTTTTCTTCACGATGTTATAATCCGACACTTTGCTGTCCCACATCGCGAAGCCGTCATGGTGTTTGCTGGTGATGGTGATGTATTTCATGCCCGCATCTTTCGCCATCTTTACCCACGCACTTGGATCGAACTGAGTAGGATTGAAGAACGAAGGGATTTTTTCGTAGATCTTTACAGGAATTTGCTGATTGTTCATCACCCATTCGCCATCGCCCAGCACACTATACACGCCCCAGTGGATAAATAATCCGAATCTTGCGTTTTGAAACCACTCGCGATTTTTCAGGTTCTCGGTAGTCGGTTCATATTTCCATTGAGCTTGCAGGGTTCCAATTGAAAATGCAACAACGATCAGTGTAAAGAATTTTTTCATGGATTTAGGGAATGATTGAGTATTAAAGATAACGCGGGCACCATGATAATTAAATTTTTAGACCAAGTTTTTATGTATACGGTTGATT
>CBHROW010000208.1:0-9816 GCA_966080355.1 uncultured Chryseosolibacter sp. | reverse complement strand
GCTCCATCGGTCAGGCGTTGATGAATTTTGCGAGCAGCTGGTGGAAATGATGCGTGCCTGTCTCACGTGTCACCGAGTACCTTCCCTGTCGATAAAAACGCGAACGAATTCCTTTCTGCACATTCTGCACCACGTCTTCATCTTCCATTTCAACCTGGTGAAGATTGGCACCGGCACCCTGGCGAAGCTTGTTTTCGTCCCACACGTAAGAAATGAACGATACTTTCGTCTGCGATACTCCGAGTGGCTGGATGAGGTTGATCGAAAGGCCCCATGGATAAAAATTGAACATCATATTCGGAAAAACCCAGAAGTAATAGCCTGCAATTTTCTTCCCATGATCAGGAGATATTTGTGGAAGCTCAAAGGCAAAATCCTCGTCTTTCGTGTAGCCCACTTGCAACACACAATTCTCTGAAAGCTCGGTGGTGTAGTTGCCATAATCGATCACTGCATTCAGGCCGGCATGAACAAATGGAATATGAAATCCCTCGAGATAGTTTTCGCAGTAAAGCGCCCAATTGGCATCGATCAAATAGTCACGCGAGAACTCCGGGCGAAAAGTAAACTGATCGAATGGCATCCAGGAGACACGGTGCATCATGAAATTGAAAAAGGGATCCGGCTTAAGAGATCGGTTCAGCGAAGCGAACAACAATTTTCCCCATTGAAAGATCGGCAGTTCAGTGAGGTTGTCGTCTTCGGAAGGAAAGTCTACAACTTCTTTGAACTCGGGCATCGAAAGAAATTTTCCATCAAGGCTGAATCTTCTTCCATGATACTTGCAACGGATATCGTTGAGCTTGCAAGGTTTTTCCACGAGAAGGTTTCCGCGATGCGTACACACGTTCGAAAGACAATGAATAACACCTGACTTGTCGCGTGATATCACGAGCGGCTCATTCAAATATTTTTCGAGCAGGTTAACAGGGGTCACCCAGCCATTTTCCTTTACCTGGTCTGTATCACCCACAAATTGCCATGAGTTTGCGAAGATCTTTTCCTTCGACATTTCATAATAGACCGGGTTTAAATAAAAATCGGAATCGATGGTTTTTGCCCGAGAGATGTCAGGATTGACTTCGAATTGCTTCATACGGGTTAAATTAGTATAAAAATTCGATTGGTCATCAATACGACATGTCGGTGTAATAATCCCTGATAGATTTGTAATATGAACAAGACTACAACGATCATTTTCTGGGCTGCCCGAATTATCGCGGCTGTCATTCTTCTGCAAACATTGTACTTCAAATTTTCTGGAGCTGAAGAATCCGTTTACATTTTTACAACGGTTGGCATGGAGCCATGGGGACGGATCGGTGTTGGAGTGCTAGAGCTTGCTGCGGCAATTTTGCTCATCGTTCCGGCAACCGTTTGGATCGGGGCCGTGCTTTCCGCAGGACTGATGGGTGGTGCAATGCTCATGCACCTTACACTGCTGGGAATTTCTGTGCAAGGTGATAATGGCTACCTTTTTTTCCTGGCCGCAGTCGTGATGGTGTGTAATGTAATCGCGCTGTGGATCTGTCGAGACAGGATTATGTCACTGTTTAGCAAAAGATCTACCTCGTCAGTCCGTTGAGTGCGTTTTCAATGTCGGTACTGAGATCAGGCTGTGATGACAGTGAATTTTTCAAGCCATCGATCATAAACTTGGGAACTGTTTCCTTTCGTCCGACTTTTCCTTTGATTTCGGTGATCATATCGAGCGCGTCTTTCTGCCCTTCGAACGAAGCTTTGCCCTTCACTTTGTTTTCGAGTACGTCCAGCGGACTTAGTTTATCCTGCTTTTCTTTTATCTGCGCGGTGTTGTTTTGAATGCAGGTGTTGTATGCGTCAACAATGTCGTTAAGGTGTCGTTTGCCCCACTCACCGCTTTCGATCCGTGCCGAAACTTCAGGGCAATCGTCTACAAATTTTTTCATCACATGTTTGAAGGTGAGGTTAGGCACTTCCATGCCTTCTCCATCCCGCTTCAGCAACCAATAGCTGTCGAAGCTTGTCTGGCCCGGTTGCTGAAATGCGTATAACGACAAGTAACCAGGTTTCACAAGCTTCATAAAATTTATTCTTCCCGTGCCAGACACAGGTCGATATATTTGATCCTTGTAATTGAACTCCCGCACCTGTGTGACTGTGAAGATTTTCTTTTTCTCGCCTTCCACCGATAGCTGAACTCGCGGTTGGTCACCATACACCGGTTTGACAGTTCCCCTGAGTGTGTCACCCGTCACCGTGAGCACATAGTCTTGCGCGCTTGTGCAATGATAAACAAGCAGCATGAGGATCAGCAGCAGGATGTGGATAAACGACAGATTTTTCATAGATGAGGAATCGCCAAAAATAAAATAGATAATCGAAATGTTAATCGTTTTTGTTTTTTGATTTCAGCCGGCCGGCTTCTTTCAAGGCTTTGCTCACGATCCATTCGATTTGACCGTTTGTGCTCCTGAATTCATCGGTCGCCCATTTTTCAATTGCCTTGAGGACATCAGCGTCCAGTCTTAAAACGAATGGTTTCTTCTGTGCCATCAACCCGCGTCAGTTTTGTCCATGAGCTTCCTTATCGCCATGGCCATGCCTTCTTTGTTTATAGTTCCCAGCAAGATTCGCTGGCCATCTTTTTTCTTAATGTCGATGTGCTTGCGGCTATACATCCTGTAGGTGGTGAGTCTTTTAAAAATGTTTCGGTGCCTTCCCACCCCGCCACCACCTTCAAATGGCTTAAACTTGTCTTCGAAATGGTACTCAGCAATTTCTTCGCGTACGATCAGTTTCCACGATCGGACTATCGGGAGTAGCCGATAGTGGATTCCCTCGCGATCGATACGTGTTTCTAATTGAAACGAAGTGATCATATAAAGTACGCCCAGCGAGACAATGGTAATAAATCCGGAGAATGCGATCAGCCCCGTGTCACTCATCGGGTCATTGCCCCAGGGCTGACCTATGACAAGTTGTTCGAACAAGCCGTAATAGACAAGTGGGAGCGGAAGTATGAGCAGAATTCCACACATCCACAAGATCCAAACGTTGTCGCGCATCCGCTGCGTTTCTTCAAACCAGGGAATCATCATGGCTAGTGATTTAAAGTTCCGGTGTTGACAACTGGAGCAACGTCCTTGTCGGAGCACAGCACCACCATGAGATTACTCACCATCGCAGCTTTGCGTTCTTCATCCAGGTCGATGATGTTTTGCTTGGCGAGATGTTCCAACGCCATCTGTACCATACTCACCGCACCCTCAACAATTTTAAATCGAGCTGACACGACTGCCGCGGCCTGTTGTCTGCGCAGCATCGCTCCGGCAATTTCTGGCGCATAGGCAAGATGACCGATACGTGCTTCGATTACCCTGATACCGGCAATCTCGAGTCGGTTCCTAAGATTTTCTTCGAGCGCATGGTTTACTTCTTCCCGCCCTGAGCGCAAAGTCACTTCGGTGTCATCGTCAAAGTTGTCGTAAGGATAAAGTCCTGCGAGCAGTCGCACTGCAGAATCCGTCTGAAGTTTTACAAACGTCTCGTAGTTATCAACATCGAAAGCTGCCTTGAAGGTATCTTGCACCTGCCAAACGAGAATTACACCGATCTGAATAGGATTACCCACCTTGTCGTTGACCTTGATCTTTTCGCTGTCGAAATTGCGCGCGCGGAGCGAAATACTCTTTTTGCTGAAGAACGGGTTCATCCAGTGAAAGCCATTTTCTTTAACGGTTCCGATATATTTACCCAGCAGCACCAGCACTACGGAGTTGTTTGGGTCTACGAAGAAGAATCCCGGCATCAAAAAGACCGCAACTATCAATGGCGCCACCATCCAGCCATTCTTCAGGCCAACAAGTCCAAACAGACCGCCCACGAAGAGAACGATAACGATCGCAAGCACGGTATAGCCCGATACCGGAGAGCTTGATTTTTCCTGGTTCATACGAGTGATATTAAAATGATATTATAAAGATATTGATTTGAATTGATTAACGCAAGCCAGGTGAAAAGGTTGTGTGCAAGAAGCTTCGAGCTCCGAGCTGTTTGACGTTAATTCCTTTTTCGTGTTGTGCAGATTCGTGAACGGAGGACGGTCTTCCCGTTTTGAACGCCCGGCTCGAAACTCGTAGCTCGCGACTCGCAGCTTTTTTCGCCTATTGTAAATCCCCCCACTCAACTTATCTTGCGCCCCTAAACACCTCACATGGTTAAGTACGACCCCAAGACCTGGTTCTCGTTCATTCTTCATGCCTACAGTCGTCAGGTTATGAAAACGCTGACGCCCACGCTGCTTGTTATGGTGGCATACACCGCGGTGATCTGCTATATCATGCTCGATATTTTTCAACTGCATGAAGCTGATTTTCAGCCGACCATCGCCATGCACTCATTGTTGGGTATCGTGCTCGGTCTGTTCCTTGTCTTTAGAACCAACACCGCTTATGACAGATGGTGGGAGGGAAGAAGGCTCTGGGGTGCGCTTGTAAACAGTACGCGCAATTTCGCCCTTAAGCTTAACGCTTACCTGCCGGAAGAGAACCGCGAGCAGCGCGACTGGTTTGCGAAAATGATTTCCAATTTTGTTTTTGCAACCAAAGAAAGCTTGCGCAGTGGAGTTGACGTGAATGAGCTCGAGCCTGTTTCAGATCAGTTTTTGGAAAACCTCAAGAAATACAAGCATAAGCCAAATCGGATCTCCGCATTGATGTATAAAGAAGCAAACGATCTTTATAAAAGCGGGAAGATCACTGGCGATCAGCTGATCAATCTCGACAAAGAGCTGAAAGACTTTATCGACATCATGGGCGCTTGCGAACGGATCAAAAACACACCCATCCCTTATTCGTACATGATGTACGTGAAGAAATTCATTTTCATCTACATCGTCACGCTGCCATTCGGATTTGTCACGCAGTCCGGTTACATGACCGTTGTGATCGTTGCCTTGATCACGTTCGTTTTGATCAGTGTTGAATTGATCGCAGAAGAGATCGAGGACCCTTTCGGCCGCGACCTGAACGACCTGCCTACCGATGAACTTGCCATGAAGATCCGGGATAACGTGAAGGAAATCCTGTTTTGAGCTGAAAGCCGAAAGCTAAAAGCCCAAAGCTGCGTGTCCCGTACAACAGGCATCTCTTGGATTCATTTTTTTAGGATTTGCGCGACCGCGTTGGCCGGGGAGAGGATATTTTAAAAAAGATCGCTGCAATTGAAAAATCTGCGGGAAGCCGCTTGGATTACGCACGCATAAGCTTTCGGCTTTCAGCTTTTAGCCTTCAGCTTAAATCAAGAAGCCCGTTAAATCAAAACGCTCACTAAGAAATACACCACAATCGACAATATCAGCACTGCATACATTACCAGGTCAACCCGTACATAAGGTTTGTACTCATTGTAAAGCTCTTTCAAACGTTTGAACATAGTACGCGTTAATTGTCGATTAAATTTCCTCCCAAAGGTAACTATTTAACGACTTTTTCGTCAGATAGCTTGGCATAGAAATAACTGAAAGGCGAATAGGGGTACTTACGTCCTCAGTTGTCAGATGCCTGAACGAACCCTTCAACATGTTAAGATCTCTACTTACTGCAGCTTTGTCGCTGCTCGCTCTTTCAACTTTTGCCCAGGAAAAGGTCACTTTGAACGGCTATGTGCGGGACGCCTCCAACGGAGAAGAACTATTGGGCGTGACCGTTTACATTCCTTCCATCAAAGTGGGAATTATTACCAATGACTATGGTTTTTATGCGCTCACTGTCCCAAAAGGAAAATACGAGGTGCAGTACACTTATCTCGGCTACCAGGCGCAAACCATCGAGATCGATCTGAGCCAGAACGTGTCGAAGAACATCGCGCTCGAAGAAGAGGCGTCTGTGATCAAAGAAGTTGTTATTGAAGACAAAGCCGTAGACGAGAATGTCGTGAATATTCAGATGAGTAAGAATACACTGAATATGAACCAGGTGAGAAAACTCCCTGCGCTGTTCGGTGAAGTTGATATCATCAAAAATATTCAAATGCTTCCCGGTGTGATCTCTGCCGGAGAAGGAACCTCCGCATTCTTCGTGCGCGGTGGAAGCGCAGACCAGAATTTGATCCTGATCGATGAAGCTCCAGTTTACGATCCCTCGCATTTGTTCGGATTGTTCTCGGTCTTTAATGCCGATGTGATCAAGGATTCGGAGCTTTATAAAGGCGGAATTCCTGCGCGGTTTGGCGGCCGACTTTCGTCCATTCTCGATGTTCGCACCAAAGACGGTAACAACAAAGAATTTGCAGCTACCGGTGGCATCGGAACTATGGCGAGCCGGCTTGCTATCGAAGGCCCGATCGTAAAAGACAAAAGCTCGTTCATTGTTTCAGCAAGACGTTCATATGTGGATGGATTTCTAAAGGCGGCAGGGCAGGACAACCTTGTCCATTTTTTCGATCTCAACGCGAAAGTCAACTTCCGGCACAATAACAACAACAGGTTCTTCCTCGCTTTCTATAACGGACGTGATGTCTTCAACTTCGGTGACGACTTTGGTTTCGCCTGGGGAAACAGAACCGGAACGTTCCGGTGGAATCACCTTTTCAACGAGCGTCTTTTCCTCAACACGTCCGTAATCGCCAGCAACTTCGACTACAAACTCGAACTCCGCGACCCGGCCCAGGGCTTCAAGTGGATTTCCAATTTGCAGGAAGTAAGCATTAAGAACGACCTCACGTATTCGCTGAACGAAAACAATGAACTTTCCTTCGGTTATCACCTGACCGGACGCAGATTTTCCCCCGGAGAACTCGGGCCAACCAGTGACGCTTCATTTTTTGCTACGGTGAAACAACAGCATATGTATGCCATCGAACATGGGCTCTATGTGGCGAATCAGTGGAAGGTGAATGACGAATTGATGATCGACTATGGCGTGCGCTTCTCCATTCTTCAAAATGTTGGGAAGGCTGACGTTTATCTCTATGAAGATCCGCAAGATAACATCAACACCAAACGGATCGACACGGTACACTACGACAGGCTGCAGACCATCAAAACTTATCCTAACCTCGAGCCGCGCATTGGTGTGCGTTATCTCCTGGGCAATGGTCAGTCGCTCAAGCTTTCGTACAACCGGATGGTGCAAAATACCCACCTGATCTCTTCGGGTACTGTTCCCATTCCATTCAATACGTGGAATCCGAGTAACTACTATTTGAAACCTCAACTGGCTGACCAGATCGCGGCAGGATATTTCAGAAACATCAAAGATAATACTTACGAATTTTCAGTGGAGGCGTATTACAAGAACATTCAGCATGTTACTGATTTTGCCGACAATGCTGCATTGTTTTTCAACGAAGACCTTTCTGTTGAGTACCGGCAGGGTCGTGCATGGTCGTACGGCACAGAGTGGATGGCCTCGAAGGTCAAAGGAAAACTCAGTGGGATGATTAGCTATACGCTTTCTAAAAGTATGCGGCAAGTTGATGGTGTGAATCACGGTTTGGAATTTCCGTCAAACTACGACAGACGTAATGCGGTGAATATGCAGGCTGCATATGATCACAATGATAAATGGACATTCGGTGCAACATTCGTGTACAGTACCGGCCGGCCGATCACATTGCCCGCAGGCAAATATGAATACGGAGCGTATCATCCTGATGTGATCACACAACGCAATGCCTACAGGTTGCCCGCGTTCCATCGCCTAGACCTCTCGGCCACGTTGAACCCAAGAAAAAATATGTCGCGTAAATGGAAAGGACAATGGGTGTTTTCTGTGTACAACGTGTACAATCGCAAAAACCCATTCACGATCTATACACGGGTCAAACAGGATAAAGATGGAAATGTGATTGGCGATGGAACCGAGAAGGAGGCACGCCTGATCTACTTGTTCCCGATCCTGCCTTCAGTTACATATAATTTCAAATTCTAGTCACCATGAGAGCATTATTCATACTCATCGTAGCTTGCGCATTCTTCTTCTCCTGCGAGCGAACCATTCAACTCGATCTCGATCAAACTGCTCCGGTGGTAGTGATCGAGGGGCAGGTTACCAATCATCCCGGTTATCAATACGTGAAGTTATCATGGTCGTCTGCGTTTTACGACAAAAGTCAAAGTGAGCGCATTACCGATGCGAATGTTTCCGTAACCGATGATCTGGGCGAAACCATCGACTTCGTTCACAATCCTGGCGATGACCCTGACTCGGCTGGTTATTATTTGCCTGTAACGAGTTTCACGGGGTCGATAGGTCGCACGTATACCCTGGATGTGCTTGTCAACGGGCAGCATTTTACCGCCACGGACAAGTTGTTGAGCGTGATTGGAATAGACTCGCTGAAATACGATGTAAACGATTTTCAACTTGAAGACGAGGATAATAAAGGAAAGGTCTTTGAGATCCTCTTGTATGCCCATGAACCACAGAACGAGGATAATTTTTACTTATTCAAATTCTACCGAAACGACTCACTCATTTACAACAACGAAACTGATATCTACTACAGCGATGACGAATTGTTGGCAGAAAGCATCAACGGAGTTCCGTCACCGGTGTATTATGGTCCCAACGATAATGCCAACGTTGAGATCTACAGCCTGAGTCGTGAAGGATATGTTTACTTTAACGATCTATCGACCATACTCAACAATGATGGCGGTGGCATGTTCGGCCCGATTCCATCCGCACCCCGAACTAACTTGAGCAATGGCGCGCTTGGCTTTTTCCAGGTGAGTGCAATGAACAGCAGCTCTATTCGGATCGAATAATTCCGGAAACATTTGCTTTTCTAATCCGGGAGTTGAATCTTTCATTTGGTAAACCTGCCGGATGAAGAATCTACTCCTTTTTGCGCTTGCTGTTTTTCCGTTGTCAGTTTTTTCACAAGTCGTTCTTGAAAACAATCCGGCATCGTTGAAGTGGTACCAAGTGAACACACCGCACTTTCGTGTGTTGTTCCCCCGGGGGTTCGATGGTCAGGCACAACGGATTGCCAACACGCTGGAGTATATCCGCAACGATGAGTCCAGAAGCCTGGGACCACGTCCTCCGAAGATATCCGTCATACTTCAAAATCAGTCAGCGATTTCGAACGGATTCGTTTCGGTGCTGCCGAGGCGTTCGGAATTCTATGGCATGCCGCCACAAGACTACAATTTCATCGGTAACAACGACTGGCTGCAACTGCTCTCGTCACATGAGTATCGCCATGTCGTTCAATATGCACAAGCCAAACGCGGATTCAATAAATTGTTTTACTATCTCTTTGGCGCAACTACCTATGCGGGTATGGCGCAAGCTGCGGTGCCCATGTGGTTTTGGGAAGGTGATGCCGTAGCTACTGAAACGGCCTTCACGCCAACAGGAAGAGGAAAGATTCCGCACTTCGGACTGGCCTTTCGCACGAACCTGCTCGAGGGGCGGACATTCAATTATCACAAACAATACCTGCGCTCATATCGGAATTTTATCCCCGATCATTATGTACTCGGTTATCACATGGTGAGCTACCTGCGCAAAAGAACAAACGATCCGGAGATATGGGGAAAAATAACTGCGCGCACCTGGAATGTGCCTTTTATTCCATTCAGATTCTCGAGCGCGATAAAAAAAGAAACAGGCCTCTACGTTACCCAGCTCTACCGCGAGATGGCAAATGATCTCAAAACCACATGGACAAAAGATCTGGCATCACTCGAGCTTACGCCATTCGAGCGCCTCAATACCAGAACGACAAAAGCTTACACCGACTATCTGTACCCACAAGTTGTTGAGGATGGCGCAGTGATTGCCATGAAACGCGGTATTGGCGACATTGAAACATTTGTTCGCA
>CBHROW010000207.1:0-9817 GCA_966080355.1 uncultured Chryseosolibacter sp. | reverse complement strand
GTCCGCCAAAGAGCCGCCCAGGCTCGCACCGATCTGTGGTGGAATACCAAAAGCCGCAAGAGATGCCCCGCCTAATCGTCCTGCGATCGGAAGCGCTTTCTTCGCAATACCTTTAAGTATGCCTCCAAGTGCCTTCGCACCCTTCGACTTCAAAAATCTATGAGCTCCGCCTACTGCTTTTTTGAACAAGTTGCCGAGAAATTGATCGAGCTCTGCTTCGTGTGACACCGAAAGTAACTCGGAGGCCAACTCCATCTGACTGGCTTCGGAAAAAGTTCCTTCGTTATCTGATATTTCTCCCTGGAGTTCATTGCCGTACTCGAACTCTTCGAATTCTCCGGCATAGGCAGAATTCAACTCATCATTTTCAAATTCTGTTTGCTCGAATGTGTTGCTTAAGTTGTGCATGGGATCAGGATTTAGTTTTGTGAAAGATTGATTTGCATACGCCTGCCTTATTCACGGATTGTGCCAAATGCAATTCATTGATTTTCAGGTGCGCGTGTGTGGTCGGGGTGAAAAAAAATTCGCGCATCGCTGATATGGCCAGGGTCTGAATGAAAAAATTTTCGCCAGTTACCGAACACTATTACGGAAATTGCAAACCATTCAAACCAAGCCTAACATGACCGTCCCTCATCCAAACGGATCATTCACTAAGTCCGGGTTTGATCCCCGTCCATTTGATTTTTTATTCAGGGTAGTTTTTCAGCGGAAATCCTATAATAACTTTCACACATGAAGATTACCTTTGTTACGTTTTTGTTTTTTGCAGGGCTCAGCACAACAGCCCTTTGCCAGAAATCAGCAATGTATTTCGGCCAGCCGATGTTCACCGACTCCCTGTCGACCATGTTTTTCCCGATCCGGTATAACGATGAGTTGCTTTCGAACAACAAGATTGCTCTCTTGGGCGACTACTACGCCAACATCATCGCGTACAATTTCACCACAGACTCTTATAAAACGATCTTTGAAAAAGACACATTTATTGAATCGATCCGTAACAGCAGTTACGATCCCCCTGCCCAAAGACCTGTAAAATTTAAGAACTTCACTGCCCGGTGGATCTTCCTCGTGGTGAAGCCGACAGATACCAACGGCAATGGAAGAATTGACGAACGAGATCCTTCCGTTCTTTTTGCTGTATCGCTCGATGGACAAACACGCAAACAACTCACCAGCGAAACCGAGAATGTTGTCTCGTTCGACAACTATGAAAAGCAGGGAATTCTTTTGTTGAAGATCCAGAAGGATTCAGACAACGATAGGTCTTTTAGGAATGAAGACCGGGAATTCTATTATAGAACTGTAAAGTTGAAGGACCTAAGCCTCGGGAAGGGAATTGATCTGAACTGATACTCGAAACATAAATTAACAATGAACTTACGTGCATCGATATTTATTTTTCCGTTGCTGCTCATTGCGGCTTGCAAATCTGAATTCTATTCAAAAAAACAACTGCGGACTCAGGCCATTCCGACAGCATTGCAGAATAAAACCTGGACGTTGAGAAAGATCTATAGCAAAAAAATTTTACATGCATCAATGACTGACGAATTCAATAACGCTAACGGCACCGTGAATTGTCAATTTTCATTTCGGTTTTCGGAAAAAGGGCAACTCATCATGACATTTAAACAGTATGAGTTCAAAGGTGTCTATGTAGTTGCTGGCGACAAATTCAAATTTCTTCACGATGGCTTCAAGGAGCAGATCGTTTGGAACACGAATCCCGAATGTAAAATTACACCGACAGAATTAGGTTATGTCTTCAATGGAAACGATGAAGTTGATTTTAAGATTGAGGGCAAGCAATTGACGTTAAAGAATAACACAGGCGACAGTTTTTTACTAACAACCGACAACTAACTCGTTTCAGAGTTTGATCCGCTAATCAAAATTCCGACAACTACTTCACCCGTTCCGCCTCATCGACAACATTGCCATTTTCGCGAATGATCATTTTGTCTTTGGTAAATTCAAAAGTCAGGTCACGATCGGTTACGAAGAAGAGACCTTTCTTCTCCGGATGCAGCATGTAGGTATTCGCCTCGACAAACAATGCCAGCATTTCATTTTTTTCTTCAACAACACATAATGCCTGCTGACTTTTATACTTCCCTGCATAAGTTTTGAGATCCTTTTTGCTGAGCGCGATTTCCTTTCTTTTGTTAGTGTAAGGTGCTGGACCGTGATCATAGCTGAGTATTCTCGACATTCTCCATCCATTTTCAGTTTTGAGGAATAGGTGGGTAAATTTTGCGAGTCCGTCAAGTCGTGGTTCATTTCCATTCTCAATAATATAGAATACGTGCTTTCCGGAAAGGATAGCTCCATACACTGCGTCATTATCTTTCAATAGGGAAACCGCGACACTTCCTGCAACGGCCTCTCGCTTCAGCCGGAAATTATCATTGCTGCAGAGATTGCGTTTCGAAACGGTCAGGAGCTGATCAAGCCCGTGGAGCATTCCACCTTTGTCATGATAAAATTCAACATCCGTAGTAAAGAAATCGCGCATAGCATCGATGTTGCAGTTGTTGTAGTGTTGCCAGAAGAGGCTGTCTTTTGCGAGGATGGCCGCCACGTCAGCATCTGAAATTTTATTTTGACCGGCCCCTGGTGTTAACGCGAAAGCGGTGATGAGGATTATCGAGAATAGACTTTTCATTTTTTTGAGATTAACGGTTGATCTTGCGGTCGATGACATAGTTAACAATAAGGCTCAATCCTCCGAAAAGGAACGTCATGGAGAAATATGCCGGAAAACGGTCGAGTATATCCTGATGATGAAGAACGTTACCCATGATCACACCGAGCGCGATGCCCACGCTGAGCATGCCGAACTTGAGTGTATTGGATCCGCTATTCTCATTCGGTTTGAAGAAGGATGGGTTGACGCCTTTCTCAAGCATCGACATGCGTTCGCGGTTACGCGTGACAATAATGAGATATGCAATTCCGAAGACGGTTGCAAAGGCTGCGACTGAAACCAGAAAATCGCGGGTGATATCGTGCATAGTATTGTTGTTTAATGCCTATAAGAGGGATTTGCCCTTGGGTTGGATACACGTCTCGGCAATATTTTATTAAAAAAATAATGCTCAGGATATGTAACCGCCAGCGATCATTTTTGCTCATATTCGATTGATGGACCATCACCAGGAGCTCGAATACATCCAAAAAGTTCGGAACGGTGAGCATTCGGCTTACGCGGTGCTGGTAGACAGCTATAAATCTATGGCTTACGCAATTGCGTTGAAGGTTGTCGGAAACAGCGAAGACGCGGAAGATGTGGCCCAAGAGGGGTTCATTAAAGCTTATCAGCAACTTCATCAGTTCGAAGGTAAGTCGAAATTCTCCACCTGGTTGTATACTATCGTCCACCGAACGGCACTGGCGAAGGTGAACGAGAACAGGATCAGGACATTTTCAATCACGGATAACTTTAAAGAGAATTTTGCGACCGATCACACCGTTCCGCAGTTGAGCATCTTGCAGGTCGATGATGAACAGCGATTGATCGCTCAGGCAATCAATCAACTTTCAAAAACCGATGGCTTGTTGGTGATGTTGTACTACATTAATGAAAATTCCGTAAAAGAGATCCATGAGATCACAGGATTATCAGCGGCTAACATCAAGATCAGGTTGTTCAGAGCGCGCAAGAAATTGGAGCGGGATCTGAAATTTTTATTGGACGATGAACCAGGCACAAAAGCATATGGGGGCAAAAAATAAGTTGAAGGCGCTGCTTGGAAAAACTCAGCTTCCTGCACCACCATCGCATTTTACCGAAGGGGTGATGAAAGCGATTGATGCCTCGGCTGATGAGTCCGTTTTTGCCGAAGCAAGATTGAAGGCAGTGCTTCAACGCACACCGGCTTCCATACCTCCCGCACATTTTACACACAAGGTGCTGCAGCAAATTAAACCACAAGCTGTTTCGCAACAATACAAACCCCTTATCAGCGTTCGCGCATGGACCATGGTAAGTTTGTTCCTGTTGAGTTGCCTGATCATGGCATTGCCAGACAACACCGGCTATGTGGATTCTACTTCCTACTTTGGCTTGATCGGACGGTACCTTGTCCAGGTGTTCGTTCGTTTTGTTGAGCCGGTGGTATATACGGGAAGCATCGTTTTTTCGGCCTGCCTGCTACTGACCTTAGATTATTTTCTCAGCAAGCTGCGGAAAGTGTAGCGCTACTTTTCAAATCGAAACTAAAATCGGATCCCCTCCCGCGCGAATGCCACTCCGCTCATCACCGACATTTGCCACCTGATCCAAGACTGCCATCGCATTTCCAAAGGTCATTGAAGAACTTTTCCGATTGGCCGGCATTGAGCGGAGTACTCCCTGCCGTCATTAACACAACTTTATTGACTTCATCGTAGACCAGCTCATGATGTGCGCATTTTTCAGGAATGACCCGACTGTAAACGCTGAGGCAAAGGAAGGCGAACGCGTAGATCATGATAGATTTCATAACAGGGTTTTTTCAAATGACACTCGAAAAATCAACCCTTTATTACGCTCCGGTCGGATCGTTCAAACAAATGCATTTTCCGCTCATCCGAATACCGGTGAACATCAGGACAAAATTTCACTAATTTGATTTTGAACAAATCTCAATTGTCACGCTATGCTCCGCAAGAACATTTTTGTTGTAATTCTATTGATCGTATCGGTTACCGCCCATGCACAACAGCCGACTTTCAAATTTGAAGTCACTATTCCTCAGCCCGATTCACATAAGTATCACGTAGAGATGCGTGTCGATGGCTGGAATGAAGACTCACTCGTGCTGAAGATGCCTCGGTGGATGCCAGGCTATTACCAGATCATGGATTATGCGAAAAACCTTGAAAACATTTCACTTAAAGACACAAAAGGGAAAGACGTGTCATTCGCCCGGCCGAGGGAAAACACGATCCGGATTGGAGGCGTCAAAAAAAGATCGCTGATACTCAATTATGATGTGGCAACAACCCGTCAGTTTGTCGCGACCAGCTATGTTGATGCCGAACATGCCTATATTATTACTGATGCGAGCTTCTTTCACCCGGAAGGTCACATTGATCAAAATGTGGAAGTGACGATCAAAAATTCTCCGTGGAAGAATGTGGCTACTGGCCTCGAACCGATCGCAGGAAAATTGAATCAATTCACAGCACCGAATTTCGATATACTTTACGATTGCCCGATTCTACTCGGCAACCTGGAAGCACTGCCTGATTTTAATGTGAATGGCGTGCTGCATCGATTTGTCGGTTATAAGATCGGCACGTTCGACAAAGCTGATTTTGTCGAGCGACTTCAGAAGATCTCGAAATCGGCAGCGGATGTGATCGGAGATATTCCGTTCAAAAAATACACGTACATCGCCATTGGTCCGAGTCGTGGCGGCATCGAACACCTGAACAACACAACGGTAGGTTTTGATGGCAATGGATTGAACAATCCTGCAGCAATGAACCGGATGATGAATTTTCTCTCGCACGAATATTTTCATCACTACAATGTGAAACGCATCCGGCCGGTAGAGCTCGGCCCGTTCGATTACGATAAGGGCAGCCGCACAAATTTGTTGTGGGTGAGCGAAGGTCTTTCCGTTTATTATGAGTATCTGATCGTTCGCAGGGCTGGACTGAGCGATGAGCGCACGTTATTGGAAGATTTCGAAAAAAACATCAATAATATTGAGAACAACCCAGGAAGAAAATTTCAGTCGTTAACACAGTCGAGCTACAACACATGGCATGATGGCCCCTTCGGTACACAAGGTGAGGAGGCGGGAAAGACAATTTCCTACTATGAGAAAGGCCCGATCGTTGGAATGCTTCTCGATTTCGGTATTCGAAACGCGACAAAGAATGCAAAATCACTTGACGATGTGATGCGCTACGTGTACTGGAAATACTACAAGCGTGCGGGTCGTGGATTCTCCGATGGTGAATTCCAACAAGCATGCGAAGAGACTGCCGGTATGCCCTTGACAGAGTTATTCGAATACGTGAACACGACCAAAGATCTTGATTACACAAAGTATCTTGGCTACGCGGGGTTGAAAATGGAAGAAACCGCGTCTCCTGATGACAAGAAACAACCAAGAAAATTTACGATCTCACGAATCGAGAATCCCAATCAGTTGCAGTCTGATATTCTTAAGGCGTGGCAAGCGAGTAAATAGGATTTTGGTGGGCAACTCCAAATCAGTCGGATCGTCAATAGCCCTGGTGGGTTTAACCGAGGATTAGAAGCGTTGTTCGACCATCGCGCGTTGCATCATTTTGCCCTGGAGATGAATTTACAAGGCGCTAAATTTACGCCTGTCATAATAATGTGATAACGCGGAACGAGGCCACATGAAGTTCAGACCCAAATATTTCGTGCCTTTCGCTGTTTGAAAAATGGTCTTGGTGATCTGACGAACATAGACCGCGAGTTTGTCGTTGTATTCTTTACTCCGGCCTGAAGGCGCTGGGTTACCGAAGTTCGCACACACACACACAGTTGCATGAACAGTTAGGCACTCGCATCGAGCCATGCCTCCGCATCTTCCAGGATTCGAAAATTCTTTTTCGGAAAGCTGGTGGCTTTGGCGATCGAATCGAGTTGCATCGTTGAGATCTCATCATCTACAATCTCGGCTATCCTTCGTACTCCGGCTGTCATGATCGCCCGCTGAACTCGTTCGTGAAGTTCGCGCACAGATGGAGGATGTGTCTTCATGGCAGCGGCATCGGTCAGCACCGTAAAATTCTTTCGCAGCAATCTCAGCGCTTCGTCCCAATCTTCAACGTAGTGCGGCACCACTTCGGGTGTTCGCCAATAACCTTTGATCTTGAGATAGACACGATTCTTCTCTACACTGATGCATAATTCATACTGTGCATTGTTTGCGATCACAATCTTTTTTGTTGGAGATGCTGCAGACTTATCGTTGGAAGCCTGTGGACTTCCCGGGTTGTTGTTTTCATGAGTCATTTGTCGTTGATTTTGATCGCGACCCTTACTGAAAATCCCATCATTCGCGATTCATCATAACGCAATTGACTGTAGAATGGGTCGTCCATCCAATAAGTATAATTGGCCAAATGCTCAACGGATCAGGTCGAGGGCTCAATGGTAAAACGCTAAACTCTGATCGCTATCCCATTTCGGTCCACGAAGCGGCCGGCCGGATGCGACTACTTGTAGATATTCATTTCGATATCTTTGGTGATGGTGAACAGAATATCATCCATCCTGGTAGCTTCTTCATCGATCTTGGATACATAAAAGCCCTGATTCTGCGGATCGAGCTTGAAGAGATTTGCAAGTCCGAGGATACGGGCAAGAGGTCCCCTGATCGTGTGTGCGTTCGCATAGGCGATGTCCGCGAGATGCTTGTTCTTTTCGGTGATCTTTTCAGTTTTCTGTGCAATGATGGTTTCGAGATTAACGTTCAACTGTTCCAGTTCGCAAAAGTTCTTCTTTAATAAAAGATGCTGCTCTTTTATCTTCTCGTTTTTCCTGTTCAGAAGTTCCACCATCTCTCGAAGGCGGTCCTGGTTTGTTTCATACCTCGATTTCAACAAGCCGCTGCACACGGTTACAATGCAATAGATCGCAACATAAGGAATGGCTTTTCGGAGCATAAGGATGAATTCAACCATGGGATAGTGCTTGAATAGGATCGCCATCAGACAAATAAAAATGACGGTCTGCACAAAAATGCCGGTGCGCTTTCTGCTCACCAACGCGCTGACGAACCCGAGTGTGATAAGAATGGTGCAGGTAATTTCATTGTAATCATCACTGATCCACCCGCGCGTGATCACAACCATGCAAAGCATGAGCACACCGTAATTGGCCACTTTGTGGAAATCAAATCTGCGAAGGCAAATAAGAATGAGAATGAATATTCCCGTCATGATCAAACCCAATATCATGCCGATGCCCGATTGCTTTAGTAAAAACAAGTCTAAAACCATCGACAGCAGGCAACCCGCGGTACCAATGATTATGATCGTCTTAAAAAAAGACTGCTCGATGCACTCAATAAATTTGAAACGCCTTGAGAAGAATGAAGCCATAATAAGACAGTGGTTGTTGAAAGGGAAAGTGTCTCATCCTCCCGGTTTCCCACGAGGATGAGATATATATGAAAGAGGATCTAGTATACCCAGCGAACGCCTGCTGTAGGTAGAAAGTCATTACTTCCGTCAGCTGTGTAAAGGTTGCGGCTATAGTCGAGCTTTGTTCCAAGCGCGAGCGACTTGTTCAGGTGGAACCAGATCTGCGGGCTCAACTGCCATCCCCAACGCTTGCCGTCAACTTCTCCGTTCACAACTTTATCTGCACTCCATGTGCTGGCAAATCCGAATATGGCTACGCGGTTATTGAAAAGCCGAGTATTCACTCCGACCATGATCCTTCCGTCAGGTTTCTTTGCAGCCTTAGTATACGAATAGAGGAACAACGGAAGTACAACCACTTTGCCAAACTTAGCGGGCACGAGCACTCCGGCAAAATACATATTGTCTCTGCCAAGGGCGGCAGCGTGCCCTACGGAGGGCTGCACGTATTTAAAGAAGGGAAGCTTGAGGCTACGTAGTAAAGTGAATTGGCTAAATGAAAGTCCGTTGCTCTTCGAGTTGTAGTCGAGCTCCGTGTTGATGTAAGTGAGGCCGAGACTGTCGCGGTTAAGCAACTGCATTTTAACTTTGAAGAAATCTCTTTTGATCACTTTGTCGCCAGCTTTGAAGGAGCCGGTCTCGTAGTGAAGTTGCACGTCTTTGAATTGAGCGGTTGCAAACCCTGATGCGAGCATGCCGATCAAAACCGCCAGTGTGATTACTTTTTTCATTGGTGAATAGTTTAAGATGATTGATGTTTTCGTTGAATGATTATGCTGACTTGAGTTTGAAGAAATTGAACAGGTTGACGAGTGACAGTGCACTGTGCGAAAGATTTTCAGCACCGGTAGCCATCTGCTCAGCCGATGCCGAGTTTTGCTGCGTTACCTTATTGAGCTGCTGAATAGCGCTGTTGATCTGTTGAGCACCCGTGTTTTGCTCAAGGCTCGATGCAGCGATCTCTCGCATCAGTCTTGAGGTTTCTTCGATCTGCGGAATGATGGTGGCGAGCTTCTGATCTGCCTTCCGTGATATTTCAATTCCGCTTTTCGAGAATGCCTGGATTTCGGTCGCAGCTTGCTTGCTCCTTTCGGCAAGCTTTCTCACTTCTGCTGCAACCACCGCGAATCCTTTGCCATGCTCACCGGCACGCGCAGCTTCCACGGCAGCGTTCAGCGAGAGAATGTTTGTCTGGAAAGCGATGTCATTTACGAAGGCGATCTTTTCGGAGATCTTGTTCATCGATTCCAGTGCATGCGTTGCAAGCTGTGCTGCCTCCTTCATGCCTTGACCGGTTTCCAAAGCGATCTTTTCCGTGTGCATCGCGTTGTCGGTATTTTGTTGAATGTTGGCGGCCATCTGCTCCATGGAAGAGGAGATCTCTTCGATAGAGGTAGCCTGGTCTGCAGCACCACTTGAAAGTTGTTGAGCGGTGGAGTTGAATTGTTCACCTGTCGATGCAAGACCGTCAGCAGAAACCTTGATCCCGTTCAGCGTGTTCGAAAGATTCTGTACCAGTTTGTCGATGGAGCGGTTCAGTTCTCCGAGGTCATCATTGCGTTTTAGAAAGACATCATCAGTTGCGATCTGAAGATTTCCCTTGCTGAGTTCGTCAACGTTTGCGAGCGATTGCTTCAACGGTTTTGAGACCTGTTTGCTGGCCAGGTACAAAAGCCAAACTGTAATGGCC
>CBHROW010000206.1:0-9818 GCA_966080355.1 uncultured Chryseosolibacter sp. | reverse complement strand
AATCGGAAATTTATCGTTCGCTTAATATTGAGATTTGATATTTGTAGTAGTTGTTTTCCTGGCCAGGTAGAACGGCATTAATAGGGGCTCAAAAATGGGATTCTTTCTTTAATGCGCTTCTTTAACAACTCATCAGTTCCGAAGATTAGTTTCATCTCCGGAAACCGCATTATATAGTCATGTATCTGGTCTTCGTGCCCGGTGAGGCTATGGGCATCTCCATCAATTCTTTTTGAATCAGCGTACTTGTCAAGCCAAAAGTCAACTATCGCATTTAGATCACGATCCTGATAGATTACAGTTTTTCCAGCCTGTAGGCTTCTGACAAGTTGCAAGGTTTCCTCCAAAAGTTCGCGATCGGTTCGCAATGAGCTCGTAAGCGTTGACGATGATGTGGGTGCGGAATCTAATTTTTCCTTAAGTCGCGGCCAGTTTGCTTCGAATATTTTTTCCAGCGCACCTTCACGCAAAGATTTTTTTCCGAATTTTTCTAACGCAAGATTTATGCTTTTCAGCATGTCCATGATATCGTCCCTTGTGTTAGTGGTGGCTTGAAAAGCTGACAAGGGTTGTTTAACAGAGGTTGGATTGACATCGAATAGAAAAGTGCAAACATAGGCATCAACAGTTTTGGCTATCGCGCCACACTCAAAATGTATCCATTTGGATTCAAGATTGTCTTTGGTTAGACACACAATGGCGACTTTCGATTCAGAAAGCTTTTCTGCAATTTGATTATTCCATCTCGCACCTTTTTCAATATCTGTCGAAATCCATGGTTCGACTGCTTGAAGTACCTGTTCAAGCCATTCACAAAGCGTTTCGGCAATAAACTTACTTTGCAAACCTGACCAACTGATAAATACCTTCATAGAGCTATTGCATTTGTCTTGGATCTTCAGAGTATTCAGATTTCAAACTTCTTACATCAAGCTTATGTGTATCAACAGCTTCTTGAATTTGCTCAATGGTGATTGAGTCCAGCTTGAACTTTTTAAATTCTTTGAAGAGGGATCGAACATTTTCCTTAAGTAACTTCAATTTGCCTTTCCGCATAATCTTGACATGATGATTGAACGATCCACCAGCTGTCACGTTTTTTACCGGAATGATCATGATGGGACTGACTTCCACGCCTGGGTAGTGTAGATCGAACCAACCACACGCGTTGTTCATTTGGCCCGTTTCGAGTCTGCTTATTTCTGTACGAGTTTCCTTTACCTCATTTTTGCATTCAAAGAGTAAAAAATCATTTTTACCAATACACCATATATTGTCTGGCCCTTGCTTTATTTCTCGGTCTGGACGCTGTGAGCTAAATCCGAGCAATAGACCTAATTCATATAAGGCATTTTCGAATTTTTCATAGTCTGTCCCAAACGTCAGATTTGAGAGTATGTTTTCTACACTCAAATGGACTTCAGTAAAATCACTAAACCTGGAAAGCCATTTCTGAATATTGGTGACGCGATCACCCGTAATTTGGGCGAGTTTTTCATAGTCTATGCCGGTAGTGGGTTTAAGTAGATATTTATTCTTTTTAAAGGCTGCAACTTGATATTTGTTTGAATTGATCTTGGAAATCTTGAATTGAAATCTTGCCATAGCTTGTAAGTACCATCCTTTTTCAGAATCATCCTTGATGTGCCTATTTACGATATCTTGTATTATAGATGTGGCCTTTTGATAATCGCCACCTTGGTTTGCACGTTCAGCTTCAAATTCAGCCTCGATAATAGAAATGATCTCATTCCGCTCTTCATTTTGCGAGCCAATATCTTCCATGCTCGTCTCATAAAAACTTTTCCAATTCTCATCGCGTGTGCGAATACACTGTCCGATTAAGTCGTAAAAGGCTTTTAGTGGTTCAACACCTTGGTTAATATCGTCCTTTGCGAGTTCTGCTATCTCAAGACCAATTGAAATCTGTTTTCGAGTTTGGCCAGAAAAGTACTTTTGAGATACCTGATTATAAGCAAAAGAAACTAATTCATCTCCAAGTAGGATAATGACACCATAATCCTTTTCACCGCGAACGCTTCTACCCAATCCCTGCTCTATCTTTTGTGCAATTCTAATATTTATTAGGTCGCTATGAGGCCTACACGATTCTTCAAATCGATCAAGTAGGGATTCCCCCATTGGCTTAGAATCAAGCACAAGTACCCGACAACTATCATCGGGCAAGTCAATACCATCATATCGATTTACGATTATCAACGGAACTGCGTAGTCTCCGTCCTTAAGTCGTTGGACCTCAGACAAGATATTATCCTTAGTTGCAATCGAGCAGTCTTGCATTTTATAGATCTCAGTTCGTTTGAATGAGGGAACCAATACAACCAATCCAAACTTCCTTCGGGGATTTGGTTTCACTAAGTCGTTTATTATTTTGATCCGATCTAAATTGTCATCAATTAGGCTTGGTATCAATATCATTTTTTCTCCAGACCACTTCTCATTTACCTGTCGAAGAGGATTTTTGACTGCGTCTTTCGATAACCCAAGTCCTTTGATAAAGAATGAATCATCCAGAGTTGTCGCAGACATTAGAATTCGTTGACTCGCGTTTGAAAAAGTTCCAAACTGTTCGATTGGATTAAGATATGGGCTAATTTCGATCTTAGTCCCTGAAACCAAAACTTGGCAATCTATAATCACTTCCTTAAGAATCGGCCACTGAAATTTGATGAAGTCCTTTTCCCTATGAGCCGTTAGAATTTCCGTTACCACTTCGATCTTGTCGATCCACGCCCAATACGCAATTGGTAACAGTGCTTCGTAGTCGCCTTGCCTCATCTCTTGGTACGATGAAAGTCCCTGTAATTTCAAATCTTCATCGAATAACTCAACCAACTGGGAATAACATTCCTCACTACTTGGTATATTAAGCGTAAATGAACCTTTAATAGCATCGATGCAAGCGTGGGAATCGTCAAGAACGATTGCACCAACATTAATAGATCTTCTTTGAAGTCCGAATTTCGTCCAGCCGTTAAATAGTTTCTGAACATGGCCGATAAGGATCCGTTTTCCTGCCGTAAAATCTACTGGAATATCCTCATCCAAAATATCAAATGGGATTCCAAATTTTTTCGCTTGCTCTGCAGTTTGTATGGCCAGGTGGCGATTTGGGCATAGGTAGAGTGCTGGTCCGTTTTCCGAATTCAAATGAGACTTTAAAATTAGGAGACCGATCAAAGTTTTGCCTTGCCCAGTGTGAAGTTTAAGTATCACATCTTGCTTATTCTTGAAATCGCGATGCCAATTTTCAAGAATGCTTTTTTGAATCGGGCGCAGTGGGCCAGTCTCGCTCGTTCGATCAAGCGTGTCATATATTTCGACTGGGTGCGTTTTCTTTTCAGCCCGTTTTGCGCCAATTTTTTTGCTAAAGTCGGCCATGATCTATATCTGTGGATTGGTAGCAGTAGATTTGAGGTGGTAAAACCTGAATGGTCAAATTCCCAGTGGGCTAGCGATCAGGTGGATCAGGTGGGGCAGGGAATCAAAACTAAAATATAAAATTTCTCTTCTCGGGTCAATACCAAATAGTACTCAAATCTCAATCGTCATCTACTTGTCAAACCCATTGTAGGGCTCGTTCATGTAGCCGTGTGGGTTGCAGATAACCGTTGTATTGCCTACATCGTATTTGATGGGCGTGTGAATATGGCCGTGAATCCAGAATTGAGGTTGATATTCTAACATCAGCGGCTCGAGATTGGAGGCATAGGCTGCTGAGAGAATATTCGTTTTGAATTGTTCGGGTAGCGAACGCGGGCTTGGCGCGTGATGCGTGACTACAATATTCTTTTTCGTAGTGGATCTTGCTAAACTTGTTCGAAGCCAGTTCAGTGATTCCTGGTGAATAAGAAATGTGTCGATCGAACGGAGCTTCGAGTAGGAGGGATCTCGCCTAATCTGTTTATAATCATTCATCTTTTCCTGGCAAACGCTGCCGTGGCTTCTGGAGTCGCCATGCAGCGCAAAGTCGGTCCAGAGGGTGGCTCCATGGAATGTCACGTCCTCAATTACAGCTGCTCTGTTTTCTAATACTTGAACATTGGTTTGTACAGCCGACTCCTTTATGGCGTTAAGGGTTTTTGGATAACTTCCTTTGTAATACTCATGATTTCCGAGGACGTAGATAATGGGAATACTTGTGATCGCAGATTTGATCCATTCAATTCCTTTTGTTCCGAGGTCGATGTCTCCAGCCAGGATCACTTCGTCAGCTCCATCAAAAGAAACATCCAAGGAGCCGAACTCGCGATGAAGATCACTGAGTACTTGTATTTTCATCGAGCTGCTCTTTCTTCATTGTTGAATAGATGATGAGGCCACCAATAATGCCAGCCACAAAACCACCGATATGCGCGGCATTGTCGACTCCACCCATAAATCCAATGATGAGATTGATCAGGACATACGGACCAAAAAGTATCAAGATCATTTTTTTGTCTTGTTTTTCGATCACGTTTGTGAGTGTAGCGGAAAGAATTGTCCCGAACAAGCCGAAAATTGCTCCGGAAGCGCCTATGCTAACTGTGTTTTCGTGCCACCAAAGGCTGGCAATGCCTCCGGCTATTCCCGCAGCAAAATAGATTATAGCATATCGCACAGGGCCAATGAGAGGCTCAATAAAAATTGAGGCGAGTACAAGGGCATATGCATTGAGCATAAGGTGCATAAAACCTGCATGAACAAACATACTGCTGATCAACCTCCACCAGTCCCCTGATGTCGTTTCGAGTCTGCGATTGCCTCCCCACTCGAGTAAGTCCATTGCGTTTGGATGAACGAGGTGAACGCCTGCAAAAATCATTAACATGAAGATGACCAGATTGAGATCGAGTATGACCGAAGTCACCAAATGTGGTTTGTTTGGCACCAGGAATTTCAGCATGGAAATGACGTCATCTGTTTCTGGTTTTTTGCCTTCACGTTGTCTTTCGACTTCTAACGTGTTGACGCCAGGGAAAAAAAGTGCGAATAGCATTACGCATGCCCCGATCAGCCACGATCCGAAGATCCACGGCAGCATGTTACCCGTGCGATTTTCAAATGAGTCATTTCGCGGTTCGAGAATTACAATCTTTGCATCGGCATTAACATTTCCGCTAACCGCTTTCACGAAGCCATCACGATCGTCTGTATTAGGTAGACGTTCAAAATATTTTGCGTCATTGAAATCGTGGGTATTCAGAGTGAAAACACTGTGATTGTAAAAGGCATCGTATTGACGATCCTTCTCCGCATCAGACAATCGGTTGCTAATCTGCTTTTTGAATGATACACCATACCAATATTTAAATTCCTCCGTCTGCGTGTGCTTTGTACCATCTACCATCGGAAATGCAAAGTAGAGATGCATGTTTAAGTACTCGTTATACTTACCACTTATCGTTGCATCAACGTAAGAGCCGCCACGCCCTTGAATTGTTTCGAACGAGCCGATCCGATAATACCTGGATTCCTCCTTTTTGTCGAGCTCGCTCATGTTAGCCACATCCTGAATCTTGCCTGATGCGGTTGTCAGATATTTTTGGCACACAATCATCGATGCTGCCATCGTCCCCCAGGTGAGCACCTGGTAAATGAATTGTCTGCGATCGACATCGCTTTCAAAATCGAGAATGCGCAATTTCGGACGTATCCAAATTGTAATAGGTATCCACGTGAATGCCATGGGTATCCAGAACTCCCATGCTTCGATTTTGAAGTCCAGAATTTGAAATTGGATGGTGAGTAGATACCTGACCAGCGCCATACCTGCGAGAGTTGCCAGAGTGACATAAATGAAGGTTGGCATGATGTGCCTTAATTTCAGCGCGTAGTTGTCCATTCAGCCAGTAAAATTAATTTTTGAACTTGGTAAGTTAACATTTTTATGATGACTCGATTGGCGATAAGTATATTGTGGCATCAATGCTGACCCCACCCACTTCCAAACACTTTTGTCCGTTCGTGAACAAGGGAGTTAGCTGCGAGTCCATTTCAATGCAGCTGTCCGCGATCTCATTCTGGTATGGTTTAGGGAAGTGTAGTTGTAATGAGAAAGAAGATCCTGATCTATTCAACGCTGGGGCTATTAGTGTTTGCAGGCTATCAATATCTGTTTACGCCTCGGGTTTGTCACTTCCGATGTTTACAGCCATCGCTCACGCTCGACACGGTGCGCATTGGAAAATTCATCGAATCGTTTCCTTTCTCTGCGCAATTGAAACATGACTCAACGTACAGTACGTTGCTGGCTGAAATCGATCAAATCTATTTGTCGCGCGTAGAGGTGGGGATGAAAGCATCTGCGTGGATAAAAGAGAAGGAACACTTTTTTATCGTGAGCGAAAAAGACACCACGCTGAACAATGGCCGGTTTAAGATTGCCTTGTCGTCTACGGATTCAGTTCTTCGTGGCATGTCCCGAACTGCAACTGTGCGCTTACGACTAGTAGTGTCGGACATTGAAAATGCAAAGCAAATTGAAGTCGGTGGCTTTTATAAAGACAGCGGAGGGAAATACATCTACGTGGTGTTGCCCGATGAGAAGGTGGTGAGGCGAAGTGTTGTGCTCGGCAAGAAAAATCCGGAATACATTCAAGTTATCTCCGGACTGGAAGCTGGCGAAGTGGTGATCACTTCATCTTATGAGGAGTTTCCGGAGGAGGGGGTTATGGAACTGGGGATGTTGCGCGAGTCGGTGGAGAATGCGAATTAGCAAGGAAGGGGAGAAGACTGCTTACGAAATCTTAATAGAAGGCGCTACTCTTGCCAACTCAGTGCGCTTCAGCAGAACTTCATAGTGGCCGCAGCAGAGGAGCAAACCCAGGCAATACGGACCTTCAAGAATTATTGTAAGTGATTTGAAATCGACCATGTGTGCTACGCCTTTTTCGTTGCGTTGTTTGAGCGAAGCCTGATCCATGAACGCAGGAAGTACAAATCCGTGATTTTGCGGGACGTTGATGATGAGATATTGTTGTGTGGGGTCTGAGAAATCGATCGGGCCTGTTGGTTCTTGCGGCAAAGCAATGAACAATACCTTATTCTTCAATTCGTTCAGGATCTCTCCTTTGTACATGCCGTCTTCCGCGTTCAACTCGATGAGCTCGCGAAGGGTGAGAGGTTTGCTTTCAAAGAGCTTTTTAAAAAATCCCATAGTGAGATTAAGACTTCAACGTGCAAAATAGGAAAATCCGGAGAATCAGTTGGTAGATGGAAGGATGAGCAGTTTGATCTAAACGTACAGTCGGAAAAGGCTTCAAACTGCAGGCTTCAGGTTTTGTGGACAAACATGAAGTGAGTGCTATTTACGACATGTTTTATCTGAAGTTGGAGAGGCAAATGAACACGACTCCGCGTTAGCGACTGAAGCGGAAACCGAAATGGCATGCGCGCGGATTGTTGCAGCGTAAGGCCTGCCGCCCATTTCGCTTTCCAACGCGCGCAGGCAAGCGCGATGGGCAAGCTTCCAATCCGGGTTGGCTAGTGAATCAACACAAGTCCGCGTTAGGGATTGAGCGTTTGTCTGAGCCCGAAGTGGCATGTGCGTTGATGGCGAGTAGCGAAAGCCCGGCCCGTGCGCGCGGGATGTGCGATGGCAGGGAAACGCCCAAAAGCCATAGCCAACTGAATTTGAACATTGGTGATTCGATTATCAATCACTATCTTCAAATTCTAAAATTTCAAATTTCAAATTTCAAATCGTTTCACCTGACTTTTCTCCCATGGATAACAACAAGAACAAACGAACAACTCACTCCCGCAGAACTTTCATCAAACAAACTGCCCTCGCTTCATCTATATTAATTGTCCCCCGACACATTCTCGGAGGCCCTGGCTTCACCGCACCCAGTGATCAGCTCGTACTTGCTGCCATCGGTGCCGGTGGAAAAGGAAGCAGCGATATAAAAAATGCATCGGTCAACGGCCGCGAGCGGATCGCTGCGTTGTGTGACGTTGATTTCTCGGGATCGGCAAAAGAATCGGTGAAGAATTTTCCGAACGCAAAACTCTACAACGACTACCGCATCATGCTCGAGCAGGAAAAAGATATCGATGCGGTAACGATCTCTACGCCTGACCATGTGCACGGTCCCGCAGCTGCGTATGCGATGCAGCGCAACAAGCACGTGTATGTGCAGAAGCCGATGACGCACAACATACGCGAGGCACGGATGCTCACACAGATGGCGCGCGATAAAAAAGTCGTTACGCAAATGGGAAACCAGGGTGCATCGAACCCGCTGTTGAAAATGGTACAGGGCTGGGTGGACTCGGGTAAGCTCGGCAAAATTTCTAAAGTACACATCTGGACGAATCGCCCGGTGTGGCCGCAAGGTGGCGCGATGCCTGCAGCGGATGAAAGCAAAAAACCGAAAGACTTGTATTGGGATTTGTGGCTCGGCCCGGCAGAGTACAGGGCGTACACTCCGAATCTTCATCCGTTCAACTGGCGCGGATGGTGGGACTTCGGTACTGGCGCACTCGGTGATGTGGGCTGTCACCTGATAGATATTCCGTTCCGCACACTCGGACTCAAATATCCCACTGACGCAGAATGCAGCGTGAGCTCGGTCTACTCGCAAATGTGGACCGCAGATTATCACCCCGAAGGAGCTCCGCCTTCATCGTTCATCACACTTCACTTCAACGCGACTGACAAAAGTAAATCGCCTGTTGAAATGACGTGGAGCGATGGCGGCATCAGACCGTCACGCCCGGAGATCATTCCTGCCGACAAAGATTTCGGTGGACAAAACAGCGCAAACGGTGTGTTGATCGTGGGCGAGAAAGGTGTGATCACCACCAACATCAACGACAGCTCTCCGATGATGCCGAAACTTTATCTCAACGATGGCACCACAGAGTTCGGTCCGGATCGCGCACCTGATGAAGAACCGGAGTACGGCCACCAGCGCAAGTGGGTGGATGCATGCAAAGCGGGCTTTGGCAGCAAAGAGCACAAAGAGCTCACTTCGTCATTCGACTACGCAGGTCCGATGACCGAAACGGTGCTGATGGGTAACCTCGCAATCCGCAGCTACATGCTGAAAGGAAATAAAAATGAATTCTACGGCCGCAAGAAATTGTTGTGGGATGGAGACAAGATGAAGATCACGAACATGGAAGAAGCGAACCAGTTTGTGACGCGGACTTACAGGAAGGGATGGGAAGTGTAGTTGATGTGCAAATGAGTCAATGTGCAAATGTGCAAATGAATGTGCCGATTGGACAATGTGCCAATATGCCAATGATTGGGAGGGTTTTCGAGGCGTTGAAGTGTAAAATGCAGAAATGCAGGAAACGCAAAGGGTATGTTAATGCACGTGCTGCTCATGGAGTTGCGCCTGGGCGTTGCATTCAAGTGAACTTCAGAGCGAGAATATTCCGTTAAGGACGCGAAGAGCGGGCAAGGCATATGAAATGCCCCCTCGCGAAAGTGTACCGCGGAGGATTTTCATGAGTGCGGCTCGGGTTGAACTATGTTCCGATCAGTATGCAATGAGTTTAATTCTCAATGGGAAGCATTTTTAAAAGAGCACAATCAAAAATAAACCCGCTAACAATTTAGATTCAGTCATCCCTCTCCGCTCCGGAGAGGGAACGAGGGTGAGGTGAATTTCTCGAGGCGAATAGAGAATATGAAATGCCCCCTCGCGAAAGTGCACGGCCATGGATCTGCTTGAGTGCGGCTCGGGTTGAGCTATGTTCCGATCAATATGCAATGAGTTTAATTCTCAACTATGGGAAGCATTTTAAGAGAGCACAATCAAAAATAAACCCGCTAACAATTTAGATTCAGTCATCCCTCTCCG
>CBHROW010000205.1:0-9818 GCA_966080355.1 uncultured Chryseosolibacter sp. | reverse complement strand
TAGCGAGAATGAAAACCGCCTCTGACACCTGGCCGAGTGTCATTTTGCTGGTTGCATTTTGGAGTCCGGCCTGGGTGAGGAAAAGGTTTGCAAATCCATAGTAGAATGAAAGTGGAATACAAACCAAAATGGCTGCTACAAAGAAGACGAGGTAAGGTTTGTTTCTGAACAACACGAATGCCCGGGCCCCGATCACATCAGAACCTGTAGTGGCTTTTCCTTTTGGAGGAGTGTCGGGCAGCATGAAGCTGAATAGCCCAAGTACGAGTGATGCAACTGCCGCCATGACGAAAGTGTTTTCAATTGAAATTTGAGCGATCATAATCCCGGCAAGAATCCAACCCACGGTGCCGAACACACGAACCCAGGGAAATTGTTTTCCAGGATCATTCATTTGGAAAAAGGCAATACTGTTCGAGAGTGCGATAGTCGGCATGTAGCAAAGTGAGTACACCAGGATCACCCAGTAAAATGTTGTATTATCAGTGATTTGTGTGGCAAGGTAAAGCAGCACAGCACCAACGATATGCAGAACGCCCATGATCTTTTGCGCGGAGAAGTAACGGTCGGCAACCATACCGATGAAAAAAGGAGAGATCATCGTTGCGATAGCGAGCGCGCTATAGGCAGCACCAATTTGGATTCCCGATGAGTGAAGGAAAGTGGACATATATGTGCTCATCGTTACATACCACGAACCCCAGATAAAATATTCTAGGAGCATCATGGTGCACAGCTTAGGAATGTCAATTGGTTTCATATTAAGGTTTAGATTGAAGAAGAAAGATAAGGCGTTGAAAAGCTGAAAGCAAAAAGCTGAAAGCAGAAAGCTGGATGAGTGGTTAATTTTTCGTGTGTGTAGCTGCGAAACAGTAAACCAGAATTACTCAATGTGCCGATGTGCCAAAATGCCAATGACGTAGCTATCGCTTAGGTGTTGAAGCGATGCATGATCTTTACTTAGATTTCAGGAAGGGTGCCCATCACAATTCACCAATTGGCACATCGGCTAATCGGCATATTGGCACATCAGTTCACCTGTTTTTCCCACCCCGTTTCTTTCAATGCTGGATCGTTTTCTTTTTTGAGGAAGTCTGCGTTCGAGAGTGACTCCGCTTCCCAGTTGAGCAAGGCTTCGTCAGGAACAGTGTCGACAGGAATTTTCCAGGCGGTGGAGGTTTCGTTGTAGGCCAGATTGGATTGTGACGAATAGCATGAAATGACCGACCAGCGGGGACGGTCGGAGAGATTTGCTTCAGAGCGATGCAAGAGGTTGCTATGAAAGATGAGTGCATCGCCTGGCTCAAGCTCCACGTAAATCAGCGGCATGGTTTGGAGCGCATTGTTCACCATCACCAGGTCTGCCCCGACTTGTTCACCAGCGAATCCATGATTGACCCGCCCGAGCTTGTGTGAGCCTTTAATGACTTGCAGGCAACCGTTTTGTTTGATTGCCTCCGTCAGTGCGACCATTACACTGATCAGCTGATCCGGAAACATGAACTGGTTTTTATACCAGTAGCCGTAATCCTGGTGCCATTCCCACGCTCCGCCAACGCGCGGCTCCTTTTGCATAAGCTTTGAATGAAAGTGACATACCGGTGCGTCACTGTCGAGTAAAGGTTTGATGGAATTAATGACACGCTCACTCCGTGTCATGTAGCCGAACACGTCATTGCCTGGTGTGAACCAGAGTGAAAGGCGAGTCTTTTTTCCTGTCTGGTCGTTGAGATCGAGTGCGTTCTTTTTCATCGCATCGTCTTCGAGTGCAGTGCTGTATAGCTTGTCAATTTCCGCTTTCGAAAAGAATTTTTTCAGAATGATATACCCATCGCGGTGGTAAGCGGCTATTTGATCGGGCGTTAGTGCTTTCATGGGAGGAAGTTACAAAGATTTGTGCTCGGGTGCTCATGTGTTAAAGTGTTAATGTGGTTAGGAGGGAACGGCTCGAAGTTGTTTGCAAATTTGTGCAGGCGCTTCAGGGGTACCGCTTGATTCACACTTGACGCACTTCTTTCTGGCAATCAACGTTTACGCTCTGGGCCGTTCCCCCCGCCCAATATGTGCACATTAACACATTAACACCTGAGCACATTTAAGCTTGTCGCTCGATCAGGGCTTTTGTGAAATCCACGAGGATGGCCTTTGCCGGAGTGTGTGTAATGGCATCGAGATTTTTGAATCCAGCTATAAAATATTGATCGATCTTTTTTTCGATCGCAGCCGGAATTTTCAGATCGTCATAGATTTTCTTCACGGCAGCAACTTTGTCTTGCTTTCGTGACTGTTTTGCAGATAGCCATCCCGTTAGTTCCTGATGCTGTTTCCCTCTCGATTTTTTCAGGGCTTGGATGAGCAAGATTGTTTTTTTATTAGCGATAATGTCACCACCTACCTGCTTTCCGAATTTGCCAGGATCAGCATATGCATCAAGCAGATCGTCTTTCAACTGAAAACCGATGCCGATATTAATGCCGAATTCGCGAAGCGCGACCCGGTCAGTTTCAGGAGCGTCTGCAAGTAATGCTCCGAGCTCGAGACTGAATCCGAGAAGCACCGCAGTCTTAAGGCGGATCATGTTGATGTATTGAGTTTCTGTGACATTGTCGGTCGTTTCAAATTCCATGTCCCACTGCTGGCCTTCGCATACTTCGGCTGCGCATTGATTGAAAGCTTTCAAAACAGATCGCAGTTTTTCGCCCGCGAGGTTTGTAAAAATCTCATAAACCTTGACGAGCATTACATCGCCAGACAGGATTGCTGTGTTCACATTCCATTTTTTGTGAACAGTTTCTTTTCCTCTTCGCAGGGGTGCTTTGTCCATAATGTCATCGTGCATCAAAGTGAAATTGTGAAAAGCCTCGACCGCAGCTGCGTATGGAATTATTTCTCTTGCGTTGTCGCGATAAATTGAATAGGCGAGAATGGTAAGCACGGGGCGAAGACGTTTACCACCCAGCTGCATGATGTACCGGATCGGTTCATACAGCGAAGCGGGTTGTTTGCCGAACTTTTGCTTTTTGATTTCCTGTTCGATCAGTTTTTGGAATTCCGTCAGTTCCATTTTTCAAAAATATCGATTTAAACCAAAAGCGTAGCCACGAAGACACCAGGGCACGGAGGTTAAAATTCTCGTAAACTTAGTGCCTTTGCGTCTTGGTGGCTATAGTATTTGGATTTGAAGCTACTCTTCTTCCTGAACTGGGCTTTTCTCCTTCACCAGCACCAGGTCGATCATGCGCTTGTCAATGTCGGTTCGTTTCACTTTCACCGTGATCTTGTCTCCTAACGTGAAGATCTTTTTATTCTTTCGGCCGATAATTCTATAACGCTTTTCATCGAATTCGTAGAAGTCATCGGTGAGATCTGACATGCGGATCATGCCTTCGCATTTCGTTTCAATAATTTCTACATAGATTCCCCATTCGGTCACACCTGAGATCAATCCTTCGTAAATTTTCTTGTCAGCATACGTCATGTATTCAACCTGCTTATACTTGATCGAAGCGCGTTCTGCATCGGCTGCTCGTTTTTCGCGCTCGGATGAGTGAATCGATTTTTCCTCGTACTCGGCTTTGTTGGCAGGCTTTTCATCATCGAGATAGCGTTGCAACAGGCGATGCACCATCATATCCGGATATCTTCGGATCGGTGAGGTGAAATGTGAATAGTGTGCGAATGCCAACCCGAAGTGCCCTTTTGGATCTGTTGTATATTTCGCTTTCGCCATGGTTCGAATGGCAAGTTGTTCAAGAACGTTTTGCTCGGGCTTTCCTTCGATCTCCTCCATCAAGCCGTTCAACGATTGACTGATCGATCGCTCATCGACATTCATCTTGTGTCCGAACTGTCGTGCAAACATAGCGAAGTCTTTCACTTTGTCCGGATCGGGAAGATCGTGTGTCCGATACACAAATGTATTCTTCTCGTGACCTTTATGATAATTGTAAACAAAGGTGGCAACCTGCCTGTTGGCCAGCAGCATGAACTCTTCGATCAGCTTGTGCGCGTCTTTCCTGACCTTGGGAATCACAGCAAGCGGTTTCCCCTTCTCATCGAGCTTGAATTTCACTTCGGTAGTTTCAAAATTCACTGCACCCTTCGCAAATCTTTCTTTTCGGAGCTTTTTGGCAAGCGCGTTCAGGGTCTTCAGCTCTTCAGCAAACGCACCTTCATTTTTTTCCAGGACTTCTTGTGCTTCTTCATAGGTAAAGCGTTTGTCAGAGTGAATGATCGTTCTCCCGAACCACTCGTTCAAAATCCTGCCGCGATCATCCATTTCAAACACGGCAGCAAAAGTCAGCTTGTCCTCATTTGGGCGAAGTGAGCAAAGTTCGTTCGATAGTTTTTCGGGAAGCATCGGAATGGTGCGATCGACCAGGTAAACCGAAGTTGCCCGATCGAAGGCTTCAGTCTCGAGCGCGGTATTTGGCAGCACGTAATGTGTGACATCAGCAATATGCACTCCGATCTCGTAGTGGCCGTTGTCCAGCTTTTTGAACGATAGCGCGTCATCGAAATCCTTTGCGTCTGCGGGATCGATGGTGAATGTCGTTACGTTCCTGAAATCTCTACGTTTGCGAATTTCATCTTCGGTAATTCCTTCTTCAATCTCTTTGGATTCGCGTTCCACTTGTTCGGGGAAACGGAACGGCAGATCGAACTCCGCCATGATGGAGTGGATCTCGGCTTCGTTCTCACCAGCTTTGCCGAGAACCTGTGCTACCCTCGCTTCGGGTTTTTTATCGTCTTCCGCCCATGATGTTACTTCAATGATCACTTTGTCACCGCTCTTTGCACCATGGATGTTTTCCGGATAAATAAAGAAGTCCTGATGGATCTTTCTGGCATCAGCAACAACGAAAGCGAAATTTTTCGATACTTCGATCTTGCCGACAAAACGATTTCGATTTCGCTTAATGATGCCCACTACTTTTCCTTCAGGGTGCTCGCCATGCCGGGTTGGGAAAATGGCGATGCGAACCCGATCACCGTCAACAGCAGAGCCGAGGTCCTGAGTTTTTACGTAAATGTCTTTTTTGTCTTCGCCAATTCTGATGTAGGCGAATCTGGAGTTAACATGATCGACTGTGCCTTCAAACTCATCCTGATTTTGAAAGCTTACATAGGTTCCATTGTCAAGTTGTTTGATCTGCTGTTCATCAACGAGATCGTCCAGAAAAAATCCGGCTTTTTTAACGTCTTCCTTTTTTTTGAGACCGAGCCTCTTGGTGATTTGCTTGAAGGTGATTCCGTGGCCGGCTTGTTCGGCCAGGAGGGCAAGAATAGATGCGTAAATTCGTCCTGCTTGGTCTTTATTTTTTTTCTTTTTGCTTTTTGAGCGTTCTTCTTTTTTGCGTTTGCTCATAGAGAGTGTTATGCGGTTACAATGCGGCTGTCGGGGATGAGCGCGTAACCTTTTAATTTTAAAAATAACTGTGCCAGCACTACAACATCGCCCCGGCAGTATTGGCTGATCCGGTCAAGGTCTTTCTCAACGTGATATACGCGATTCACCTGACTTCCATCTATATTGTTTTTGCTCGATGGGATTTGAAAAATGGCAGCTAACAGATCGAGCGAAGTGTAATGTTTGAGGTCGCCAAACTTCCAGAGCTCGAGCGTGTCGAGGTGCTGAACCTCCCACGACTTTTTTCCACTCAGGTTCAATGCTGGGGGCAGTGGAACTCCCTGGATCAGCATTCTTCGGCAAAGATAGGGATAATCAAATTCTTTTCCGTTATGGGCGCAAAAGCGAAGGGTTGACGAATCCATTTTCTCAACCATCGCTTTGAACTCGAGCAATACAGCTTTTTCATCATGGCCTGCATATACTTTCGTGCGCAGACTAAGTTCGCCAGACTCATTATCAAAATACTTACCCACCGAGATGCAAATGATCTTTCCAAATTCGGCATAAATGCCTGCGCGCTCGTGAAACAAAGCTTCTTCGGTCAGGCTTGGGTCGCGTTTGAAAAAATTCGCTTTCCTTGCCCACTGAGTTTTCATTCGTTCATCGAGCGTATTATAGTCGTCCGTGCTGGCTACAGTTTCAATATCGACAAAAAGTATGTCGCGCAATTCAGGGATCATTGATCAGATATTTCTTCGAAAGTAGTGATTTGTGTTGATCGAGTGAGTGCAAAGGATCGGAACTTTCGCAAACTATTCACTTCGATGACAAGTTGTGTCGCTCGATGTTCACGGAGTTCACAGTTAACATTCAAAACAACTACTGTGAACCGTGAACTGTGAACCTGCATTTATTGGCTATTGTTTTTTGGTGCTTATTCCTCACGAATGCAAAACACCTTCCATTTCCAGTTCCTTGATGAAGGTGATGTTTTCTTCGCGGATGGTGTCGGGCACGAACACGAATTTCTTATCATAGATCTTGCCATCAACATAATAACTCACCCAATACTCATTATTAAGATGGAAGACTGCCGGGTCGATAGGTTCGATCAGCACGCAACTTTTCGCAGGTACAGTCTCTAGAAAATGACGCAGCACTGAGGTCTTCTGTTGTTCACCGTCTTTTTCACCATATCCTTTACTGGCCACCAGTGTGTTTTCTATGGGATGAACGTTGCTATTGATGATGTACACTCTCCAGTCCGGGCTTTCGCCAATATTGTTTTTTCGCGCCACGGCCAACGTTACATTTTTTACCTGTGGTATGTCGATGTCTTTGATCATATCAGCTGCATTCCAAACTGTGCGACAATCTTTTCCTTCAGAATATCTTCTACTTCTGTGATGTCGACCATTCTTCCTAATTCTTTTTCGAGCGATGTCACTGCCTTGTCTTCAATTCCGCAGGGAACAATGTAATCGAAGTAACGCAGGTCTGGATTTACATTGAAAGCAAAACCGTGCATTGTGACCCAACGGCTGGTCTTAACGCCAAGGGCGCAGATCTTTCTCGCTTTTTGTTCATTATCAAAATCGAGCCAAACGCCAGTCAAGCCAGCGATGCGCCCAGCGACAATTCCATATTCTTTCAGCGTTTGAATCACGCCTTCTTCAAGGAACCGCATGTAGCGATGAATGTCGGTAAAAAAATTCTCCATGTCGATGACGGGATAGCCGACAATTTGCCCAGGACCATGATAGGTGATGTCGCCTCCGCGGTTGGTTTGATAGTAACTAGCCTGAATAGTATGAAGATGATCTTTCTTGATCAGCAGGTTCGTTTCCGCGCCACTTTTTCCCAATGTGAATACATGAGGATGCTCGCAAAAGATCAAATGGTTTTCAGTTTCAAGTTGATCCTGATCCGATCGCTGACGGTTTTCTGCTTTTGTCGCAAGGATCTTATTAAAGAGATCGAGCTGAAAATCCCAGGCTTTCTGGTAATCGATGAGGCTGAGGTCGGTGAATCTAGTTTTGATGTTTGGCTTACTGTTCATCTTTGGGTGCTAATCCATAGGACTCCTTTGGAGGTGCTGGGACGCTTGTTGCCGGGAAAGACAGCCGTTCAGCTTGACTACTTATTCGTCTAACGTTATTTCGCGCTATCAAGTTCATTTCAGGTGATTGGTGCTGGACGCTGGATACCCGGAAAGACAGCTGTTAGTTTGAGCACCTTCTCGCCAACATTATTTAACTTTATCTAGCTCGCTCTTTAAATAGACAATCGATTCAATCGGGTCAGGCTCAACGCTATTTTCTTTTGCGAGATAGTATGAGATCCAGTCGGTAAGGTGAATCAGGTAAAAGTATTGTTCGAGAAGCGATGCGCCTTCACCAACGACATCGATGATCGGGTTGGATTTCTTTTCGAAAATATCGCGGCAGATCTCCATACGCTTTTCTACGCGCTCATGATCGTGATCGGAGTATAGGTAGAGCACCTGGAGCATCGGCATCAGATTTTCCGGAAAACGCCAGCCCACGAGCTCGTTATGGTTCATCTCCGGAAATGTGTTGACATGAGCGATCTGTTTGGCGTTCTCGTTCAATTGCTGTTGGAATCGCAAAGCCATTGCAAAAAGCCTGTTGTCGCAGTAGATCATCGGAAGCTTACCTTTTAACTTTTTCGCGATCAATTCCGCTTCAGACTGAATTCCTTTTTCACCGCGGTCCAGGTATTCGATAGCGTTTTCAGTCTCTTTGATGTATGCTGCCCCGATCAGGTTAGTGTGATACAGCAGCGAAAGCAGTGCGATCATGTTATAACCCAGCATGGCACGGGGGCTTTCTGATCCGCCCGGAAGCTGAATGTAAAACAGGTTGTATTCGCGGGCGATGTCGAGAATTTTTCCGCCCGATGCAATCACAATACAATGGGCTCTTTTAAGCAAGGCTTTATTTAGTGCCGCAATTGTTTCTTCGGTGTTTCCGGAATATGAACTTGCGATAAATAAAGTATGGGGACTTACGAACTGTGGAATGTTGTAGGTTTTACAAACGGTGATCGGAATCGGGATCCTTCCAAAGGTGAGCGACTCCACGAGGTTTGCACCGATGCCCGAACCTCCCATGCCTGTGATGACTACGTTTCGGATATCACTTCCAGGCCGTACAAGGTCCAGCGACTGACCGATTTTCAACGCGTCTTGTAACTGGCGGGTAAATCCTTCGATATATTTCTTGGTAGTCGACATAACTTGTAAATTCCTTCCGACAAAGTTATGACTTTTGTCTGATGGATAAAATCGAAATCGGACGCATGGGCGAGAATATTGCTGCTGACTACCTGGCGAGCAGAGGTTTTCAAATTGTTGTGCGAAACTATCGCCATGGAAAAGCTGAAATCGATCTCATCGTAAAAAAAGACGACTGGCTTTTGTTCGTAGAAGTAAAAACCCGCGCGTCAGTGAAGTTCGGTCATCCGGAACAATTTCTTCATGATGTTCAGGTCCATCGAATTTTTTCCGCAGCAGAGAATTATATTTTCGCCATCGACTGGCATGGCCACGTTCGATTCGATGTGATCTCAATTTTACTGGGAGACCCTCCGGTGATCGAGCACTTTGAGGACGCGATAAATTAATGTGCCGATTGGACAATTAGCCAATATGCCAATGTAGATGCTGCACTTTCATTGGCTAATTGGCACATTGGCTAATTGCCTTTATTGTTCCAATAGATCTACTTCTCATTCCATTCCACTAGTGTGCCGATCGGATGATTAGCCAAAATGCTGGAGCGGCTTTCAAAATTTAAGATTGTTTGCGAGAGATTCTAGAGATCATTCATTGGCATATCGTCCCATTGGCACATTGGCTAATTGCCTTTGTTGTTCCGGTAGATCTCCTTCATTTTCTCGTTCCACTCTGATGTTAAGGACTCATGGCGTCTTTCTGCCGGCCGAAGATCTTTTTTTCAAGATCAGTGGTGTGGCTATGTTCGATTGGATGTGATGATCTTACTGGGAGACCCTTCGGTGATCGAGCGCTTTGAGGACGCGATAAATTAATGTGCCGATTGGACAATTAGTCAATATGCCAATGTGAAAGCGCTTCAAAAAAATAAGTTGTTGCTGCGGGATGTTCTGTGATCATTCATTGGCATATCGTCCCATTGGCACATCGGCTAATTGGCTTTGTTGTTCCGGTAGATCTCCTTCACTTTCTCGTTCCACTCTGATGTTAAGGACTCATGGCGTTTTTCTGCGGCCGAAGATCTTTTTTTCAAGATCAGTGGCGTGACCATGTTCGATTGGATGTGATGATCTTACTGGGAGACCCTCCCGTGATCGAGCACTTCGGGGACGCGATAAATTAATGTGCCGATTGGACAATTAGCCAATATGCCGATGTGAAAGCGCTTCAAAAAAATAAGTTGTTGCTGCGGGATGTTCTGTGATCATT
>CBHROW010000204.1:0-9865 GCA_966080355.1 uncultured Chryseosolibacter sp. | reverse complement strand
CGACAAAAGATTTAATCGAAGTGATCGCGTTAAAAGTTCTGATGAATTTTCCCCGACAGTAGTAACAGGGAACAAGAAATGTTGAATGTCGAAGATCGCCACGCGTAGTTGGTGTCGACCTAAAAAAGTAAAGGATAACCCACCATCGGATTATCCCCTATTTAATTATTTCAAAAATTGAAAAATTCAGCGACTAAGCTTTGTTCTTAATGTCCTGAACTTCAGCTCTGATTGCCTGAGCAATGTTTTTTAAGTCTTGCATACCCTTTCTAACCCGGGTACCGGCAGCGCTATTACCCTTGTTGTAGAACTTGTCTGCATCACCTTCCAGTGAAGCAATAAGGGCTTTGAGCTCTTCAAATTTTTGCATTGTATTTGGTTTTTAGATTGAAAAATTAGTTTCCTATGCCAAATTAAATAAAAACCTTAAAAAACAACCCAAAAACGCATTTTTTTTAAACTCCCTTGGTCACTGACACCAGTACCTCCTGCTTGTAAAACCCATTGTCGAGCTTCTCTTTGAGCTTAGAAAAGGCGGTCAGAGTCTCTTCAACATCGGCCATTGTATGAGAAGCGGTCGGGATGATTCGGAACATGATAACGTCCTTAGGAACAACAGGATAGATGACCACAGAACAGAAAATATTGAAGTTTTCGCGCAAATCCATCGACATATTGGCTGCTTCACCAACTCCGCCTTTGAAAAGCACGGGAGTAACAGGAGAAGTTGTATTACCGAGGGTGAATCCGCGCTCGCGGAGACCCGACTGAACGGCACGGGTGATCTTCCATAGATTTTCGCGAAGCTCAGGACGTGTTTTCAACAGCTCCAGTCGCTTCATGCCACCGATAACCAGCGTCATAGGCAAGCTTTTCGCGTAGATCTGCGAGCGAACGCTGTAACGCAAATATTTCAGGATGTGCTTGTCACCGGCAACGAAGGCACCGATGCTCGCCATTGACTTGGCAAAAGTTGAAAAATAAAGGTCGACCTGATCCTGGACGCCTTGCTCCTCGCCTACACCGGCACCAGTTGCACCCATTGTTCCAAAGCCATGAGCATCATCAACGAAGAGACGGAAATTGTATTTCTTTTTCAAAGCAACAACGCCTTTCAGATCGCCTTGCTTGCCAGACATACCAAATACACCCTCGGTGATCACAAGAATTCCTCCACCAGTTTCATCGGCAAGTTTGGTAGCACGCTGAAGCTGCTTCTCGAGGCTATCCATATCGTTGTGGGCATAGACGAAACGCTTACCCATGTGAAGCCTGACACCATCGATTATACAGGCGTGCGATTCAGCATCGTAAACGATCACATCCTTGCGATCGACAAGCGCATCGATGATAGACACCACGCCCTGGTAACCGAAGTTCAGGAGCATAGCGTCTTCTTTCTTTACAAATTCAGCCAATTGACGTTCGAAGGCAAGATGGTTGACAGAGTTACCCGACATCATGCGAGCCCCCATAGGTAGCGCCATACCGTACTGAGCAGCTGCTTCCGCATCGGTTTTTCTCACTTCCGGATGATTGGCCAGACCGAGGTAATTATTCAAGCTCCAATTCAGCACATTCTTACCGTTGAATTTCATTCTCGGGCCGATCTCTCCTTCAAGTTTCGGGAAGAAGAAATAGTCGTCAGGAAGGTGTGAATATTTGGCCAGTGGGCCCGCTTCCATTCTAAGCTTTTCAAATAAGTCTACCATCTCGTCAATTAGGTTATGTAATTCCGGCAAAAATAAGAAAAAATGCGGGTTTTACCTGAAGTGAGGATAGTGAAATCAGGCGGATTTCCTTACATAAGAAGCTGTGAGCTTCTAGCTACGGGCTTCGAGAAGTGCGTGCGGCTTAGTGCCCATTCTCCACATTCACGTTAGAGTTACCAGATCTTTGCGATGGATGTACCGAGACGCACTAAAAAGCTCGAAGCTCGCAGCTCGTGGCTCGGAGCCAGCTTTGCTCACTCCCAAATAATCGTTAGCATTGCAGTTTACCTGAAAAATCCATGGGCAAAATTAGAAAATTGCTTGTCGCGAACCGGGGCGAAATTGCGTTGCGTGTAATGAGAAGCGCGAAAGAACTGGGCATAAAAACAGTTGCTGTCTTCAGTGAGGCTGATCGAAACGCCCTTCACGTTCGATATGCCGATGAGGCGGTTTTCATCGGACCTCCCGCCTCGTCTGAATCTTACCTTCGCATTGATAAGATCATGGCGGCCGCGAAACAAACCGGTGCAGATGCCATTCACCCCGGCTATGGATTTCTTTCCGAGAATGAAGATTTCGCTCAGGCATGTGAAGACAACAAGATCATTTTTGTCGGGCCATCCGCGAAAGCGATCGAGCTCATGGGAAGCAAGCTGGCCGCCAAGGCTGCTGTTGCGAAATTCAATGTGCCACTTGTTCCAGGGACTTCAGAGCCTATCACAGATGTCGCGGAAGCAATGAAGATCGCATCGAAGATCGGCTATCCCGTTTTGATCAAAGCCAGCGCGGGTGGTGGCGGTAAAGGGATGCGCATCGTACAAAACGAAGGAGAATTCCAGGAGCAAATGGAACGCGCGATCAGCGAAGCGAAATCTGCGTTTGGCGATGGATCGGTGTTCATTGAAAAATACATCACCAAACCTCGGCACATCGAGTTCCAGGTTTTCGGTGACAAGCATGGAAACGTTGTTCATCTTTTCGAGCGCGAATGTTCTATTCAGCGCAGGCATCAGAAAGTTGTTGAAGAAGCGCCATCCGCTGTACTCACTCCCGAGAAACGCAAAGCAATGGGCGAGGCCGCGATCAACGTGGTGAAATCATGTGGTTATTACAATGCGGGAACTGTTGAATTCATTCTTGACGACCATTTGAATTTCTATTTTCTCGAGATGAATACGCGTTTGCAGGTAGAGCACCCCGTTACCGAGCAGGTCACGGGATTGGATCTTGTGAAACTTCAGATCGCAGTCGCGGAAGGTGAAAAACTCCCATTCAAACAAAGTGATCTCACCATGAAAGGTCATGCGGTTGAAATACGGGTGTACGCTGAAGATCCAGCGAACAACTTCCTGCCCGACATTGGCACATTGAAAACGTATAAGCGACCTCAGGGCCATGGGGTTCGGGTTGACGATGGTTTTGAGCAGGGAATGTCTATTCCTTTTTATTACGATCCGATGATCGCCAAACTCATTTGCACGGCCGAAACACGTGAAGCCGCCATCGAAAAAATGAAACGCGCCATCGATGAATATGAGATCACCGGGCTCGAGACTACGCTGGGCTTTTGCAAGTTTGTGATGGAGCACGAAGCATTCCGCTCTGGAAATTTCGATACTCGCTTCGTTGAAAATTATTTCAAACCCGAAGCCCTTCAGCAAAAAGAAACAGAAAACGAAGCCCTCCTTGCGGCCCTTGTGGCAATCCATGTTTTGGGAAATCGAAAATCCAACGAGTCAAAGCAACAACTTCAACCTGCCGCCAGCATGTGGAAAAAGAATCGACTGTAAGCTTTGGCCAACACCCACACACTGCCCATCCCACTAACCTTAGCACCTTAACACCTTAACACTTTAACACCTTAAATGGCCGAGATCCTTCCCTTCCGAGCGTGGCGATACAATCCAGACCTCACTCCGTACATCGATGATCTGACCTCTCCGTTGTTCGATGTGGTGTCGGAAAAGCAGCGAAAAGCGTTGTACCAGAATCCACACAACAGTATTCACCTTTCTGTTCCGCGTCCGCCTGATGCGGCAGATCGCGCAGCCCATCTGCTCGAAGTCTGGAAAAAAACTGAAGTGATATTGCAGGATGCGCTGCCCGGCATTTACGTGTATTATCAATATTTCAAACTTTCGGGTAACGCAAAACCGAGCATCCGCAAAGGTTTTATTTGTCACATTCGTGCATATGATTTTTCAGAGAACGTGATTCTGCGCCATGAGAACACCATTCCAAAAGCGGTTAACGATCGCATTGAATTGCTGGAAAAAACTGAGTTGCAGGTTAGTCCTACGCATGGTCTCTACACCGATCCCGCTTTTGAACTGGAAAAGTACATGGACGATGCGATCCGGTTTCCCATTTACGAGACAGAAGACTACCAGGGCGTTCGCGATGTCCTGGCGGTCATCCACGATGCGGCCGTCATAAAAAAATTTATTGACGCGTTAAAAGATAAGACCGTCATTCTTGCTGATGGTCATCATCGCTATGAAGGTTCGCTCTATTACAAGCACAAACGTGAGAAAGTAGCTGGTCACACAGGCCGCGAAGGCTACAATTATCATCTCATGTACCTCACCAACACAGAAGCTGACGATCTTCGCATACTGCCGACCCATCGATTGATCCGAAACATGCCTGGGTTTGACGAAGCCACGGTCATGAAAAAGCTAGGGGAAGATTTTATCATCAAACCTGTGGAAGACAGCGACACACTGAACGAGATCATCGCAGGAAAGCAATGGGCATTTGGGTTGATGTTCCGCGAGAACGCATATAAGATAAGATTGAAGCCCGAGTCGATTGACAAGATCAAATGGCATTTTCCCGAGGAGGTCAAGCGCCTCGACCTTACCGTGATGCATTATTTTATTATCGAACAAGCGTTGGGCATCGCGGGAAAAGACCAGCGTAAAACTGAATATATTGAATTTGACCGAAGCTTTTCGGACTGTTTGAAGCGTGTGATCCAGGGCGATGCCCAACTCGCTATCATTACCAACGAGGTTTCGATCGAAGACGTGAAAAAAGTTTGCTATAGTGGCTATACGATGCCGCAAAAATCAACGTACTTTTATCCAAAGGTGATTTGCGGATTTCTTTTCAGCTCGATCAAAGAAGAAGAATTCCGCGAGCCGGTTTATTCCCCGTTTGCACAATGATGAAGCGCCCACTGATTCTCGCCTCCTCTTCTCCACGAAGACAATATCTGATGAAAGAAGCGGGATTTGAATTCGCGGTGGAAAAGCCTCACGTGGAAGAAGATTTTCCAGCGGATATGCCGGTCGATCAGGTTGCGAAATATCTCGCGTCTGTCAAAGCAGAATTTTTCAGGCCGAAGATGAGCGATGAGATCATCGTGACAGCCGATACCGTTGTCATTCTCAATGGAAAAATCCTCAACAAGCCCGCAGACCGGCACGAAGCAATCCAAATGCTCAACGCGCTTTCCGGTCGAACGCACCTCGTCATGACGGGCGTATGCATTATTTCCAAAGAACGCGAAGTGAGTTTCGATGACACGACCGAAGTTACTTTCCAGTCATTGACCAAAGATGAAGTCGAATTCTACGTTGATCGCTACAAGCCGTTCGATAAAGCAGGAGCCTACGGTGCACAAGATTGGATTGGAATGATAGCGATACAGCGAATCATCGGATCTTATTTCAATGTGATGGGTTTGCCGATCCACAAAGTTTATCAGCATCTCAAAAACTGGTGATGAAAAAGATCTGGCAGTTTCTAGTCCACCACCTTCGCGAAGATTTCAATCCCAAACAATACTTTTCCACGGCAGCGTTTCTAGTCGTTTGCCTTTCCTTAAATTATGTGTTCGATTTTGAGGACAACTATCTCGAGCCTCTACACAACTGGACCAAGTTCTATGCGTACGTCATCTTCTACTCGATTCCATACTTCACGGCCATTTACATTTTCGCGCATTTCAAAAATCGCATGGAGATATTCAGCCTTCGCGAGTTTTGGATAAAAAGTCTCTTCGGGATCTTGTTGTTGTCCCTTGATGCAAGTATGCCGTATCTCGGTGAGTCAATCGATGCCGTAACACCGGCACGAGCGCAATTCTGGGCATTCAAGGTAGCGGTGAATGGGGCGAGTTTTTTTACGGTGTTCATTCCCATTTTAGTCTTCTATTATGTCTTCGAAAAAAATGAGACGCACCGCTATGGATTGAGTGCTTACAAGTTCGATGCACGTCCGTATTTCACGATGCTGTTGATCATGTTCCCGCTTATTGTGGCCGCATCTTTCAACGCAAGTTTTACACGACAATACCCGATGTATAAAGTGAGCAGTGCTCACACGGCATTGGGTATCGAAGAATGGATAACGGTGGCGATTTATGAGATCGCCTACGGTCTCGACTTCGTTACTGTTGAATACTTGTTTCGCGGTTTTTTTGTGATTGCCATGTCGGGTCTACTGGGCCGTGGAGCTGTTATCACCATGGCTGTTCTCTATTGCGTTTTGCACTTCGGGAAACCCGCAGGTGAAGCCATGAGTTCGATCTTCGGTGGTTTTATACTCGGTGTCGTTGCTTACGAGACGAAAAGCGTATGGGGAGGCATCATCGTTCACATGGGCATCGCCTGGACGATGGAACTCGTAGCGTTCATAAAAAAATCAATTGTTCATTGAACGGGCTTGTTTTTCACGGTCGAATTTAATTGAAGTAATTTCGAGTACTTGAGATAGCGATAATAAGCTGCACTGACCGCCACAAGATAGCCCTGGTGCCCATCGAGAAATCCTAATCGAAATATGTACGATTTTAGAAACGTGGTGAACGGATGAACAACCAGATGAATAAATACGTTAGCCGTCTTGCCTTTCCTGAACGCCTCGCGGGCAGCAATGTCAGAAAATTTATTCATTTGCTGAACGTGAGCCGTGATCGAACTATAACTGTAATGCAATAAGTCGCCATCAAGTTTTTTGACGACCGAGCCTGGTTGCATAATCACCGTGTCGTGCGGGTTTTCCCCACCCCACCTTCCTTTCGTTCTGTCCCACAGCCGGATCTTTCGATCAGGGTACCACACACCATGCCGAATAAATTTGCCGCAGTAGAAATTAAGGCGATTGAAAGCATACGCGTCTGCGACACTTTGATCTGCCGAAGATGATTTGATCGAATGAATCGCAGCAGCCAACTCGCCTGTCAATGCTTCATCTGCATCGAGGGAAAGCACGAACGGATAGGTTGCTTTTTCCATGGCGAAGTTCTTTTGCTCAATATGGCCGGCAAAAGCGTTTGTAATAAAATTGACGTTGAATTCCCGGCAGATCTTCTCTGTGTTGTCGGTGGAGAACGAATCCACTACGATAATTTCATCGACCAGGCTGTGAAGAGAAGTGAGGCACCTGCGGATGTTTGCTTCTTCGTTGAAAGTGATGATAACCGCGGAAATTTTCTTCATGCGTTGTTCCTGGCGAAGAAAGCGGCAAACGCGGGCGTTGGGTTTCTCATGGCAACGGTATTCTCGCGAATGTCAGTCACTTCATAGTTATTTTCGCGAAGATACATAATGCAAGCTTCCTGTTCCTTGTCACTCAGATGTGATTTTTCATAAACGATGACAGTGGGCTTTATGCAGTCGATCTTGAGCAGCTTGATGATCTCGAAGTCGAATCCCTCCGCATCGATTTGTACCCAGTCGACTTTTTTCAGATCATAAGTGTCAATGAGCGTGCTGGCACTGATCGAATCGATCACAACTTTTTCGATGTAGTCTCTTTTATCTTTTGGCAATTTCTCCCCGTATCGATTGGCGAGGCGCTCAACGTGCCCGGACTGAATAGCTTTTTCAACAGCATCACGTTTGAATGAGGTCAGCCCTGTGGCCCACCGTGAGCTCGAAAAAGCTATTTTGAACATTTCGCATTTTCCATCTTCGTACGACAAGGCTGCGTTCACGGTTTGAACGTTTGGCGTAAAAGCATGCAGCTTGCAAAGGTATTGCTCATACACATCCGGTTGCGGTTCGAGGAGCACTCCCTCCCACCGAAACATGCGTATGAACCTGTGAACCGGATCGTGATAATAGCCGTCATTTGCCCCTACCTGAATAAACCTGACACGAGGATTCGCGAGGGAAAACCGGAACATAAAATCGGCAAGCGATCCTTTCTTTGGATTGAAAGTCCATCGATAGAGAAAGTTTACAACACCAAAGTTTTTCGCATTGATATCGAACAGGAGTTTTTTGAGAAAACGCTTGAGGTGCATCATATCACAATTCCAAAATAGAATTATTTTCCCCCAAACGCGGCATTGAATATTTTTAAAATAGGGTGTAATTTGGCTGGTTATTAATAATCGCCAATGAGCGAATCTATTCCAGCCGAGCCAATCAGGGTCCTTGTTATTTCCGATTATCGTTCAACCGTAACCGTGCGGCCTGAAGCAGAAATTCTGATCGGCCTTCAACGATCGGGTAAGTATCACATTACCGTCATGACTTTTGCTTCGGCTGAATATGTCCATAGCTTCCTCGAAGCAGGTATTCGGGTCATTGATTTTCACCCGACTAAAAAATTCAGCTGGACTTACGTCAAGACGATCAGAAAAGAACTGCTTGCCGGTCGCTATCATATACTTCAGCTTTTCAACAACAAAGCCATGGTTAACGGACTTATGGCTGCGATGTCGGTTCCCGTGAAGGTTGTGCTGTATCGCGGCTATACCGGCAACATTGACTGGTGGAACCCAGTCATGTATTGGAAATATTTAAGCCCGCGTGTCGACCGGATCATCTGCCTGGTTGAGGCGATCCGACAGATCTTCAGAAGAAACATGCTCTTTGGAAAAGATAAGGCCGTGACCATCAACAAAGGACATGATGTGCATTGGTACGATGGTGTTGAACCGGTAACCAAACAATCGCTGGGCGTTCCCGAGGATGCGTTCTGCATGATCTGCGGAGCGAACATCAGGCGCATGAAAGGTCTCAAGTATTTACTGCGTGCCACTTATCTGCTGCCGAAGTCTTCGAAAATACATCTCTTGCTTGCCGGCCGCGATTTTGACAAACCATATTTCCTGGATCTGATCAACAACAGTCCGATGAAGGATAGGATACACCTTCTCGGGTTCCGCAAAGACATTCTAAACGTTGTGAAAGCCTGCGATGTTTTTGTGCTTGCATCGATCAAAGGCGAAGCGATCACGAAGTCAGTCATCGAAGCCATGTCGCTGGAAGTTTGCCCGCTTATCACAGACATTCCAGGTAACGTGGGTCTGGTTGAAGATAGTGTCAGCGGCCTTGTTGTTCCCCGTAAGGATCCAAAGGCGCTTGCTGAAAAAATGATATACCTCTCTGAAAATGCCGGGCTCGTAAAACAATATGGAAAAGCCGCGCGCCAACACATCGAGAAAAAATTGAACATCCAGGATACCATCAAAAATTACGATCGACTTTACACCGAATTATTTGATGAATTGAAGGTCGCCAAGTCTAAAAAAACCGCGCTGTGAAAATCCTTCATCTCAGTTCTGAAAAGACGTGGCGGGGTGGCGAGCAGCAAATCGCTTACCTGCTTGATGAATCGATGAGATCTGGCGTTGATGTGCTTGTGGCGTTAAGAGCAGGCTCAGCTTTTGAAAAGTATTGCCAGGATAAAAAAATCCCCTTTCGCTCGCTGACGTTTCGAAACAGCTTCGATTTTTCCACCGCTGGCGCTATCAAAAATATTTGCAGTGCAGAAAAGATCGACCTCATTCACATGCACAGCGCAAAATCGCATGGGATTGCCATACTTTCAGCCGTGCTTGGAAATCGAACTCCAATGATCCTCAGCCGAAGAGTCGATTTCATCCCCAAAGGCAATTGGCTGACCCGATTCAAGTACAACCATCAGCACATCAAAAGGATCGTTGGCGTTTCTCATATGATCACGAGCATGATGAAAGCTTATGTGCATGACCCATCCAAATGCATTACTATTCACAGTGGAATCGATCTTTCGAAATTCTCATCCACAAAACCGAGTCGTGATCTTAGAGATGAATTTAAAATCCCGGTCGAAAATTTTATTGTTGGCAACACTTCAGCACTCGAAGACCACAAGGACCATTTTACATTTATAGACACAATTTCGAAACTGAAATGAAAAAGTATGCGTAA
>CBHROW010000203.1:0-9903 GCA_966080355.1 uncultured Chryseosolibacter sp. | reverse complement strand
TTATCGATACCAGCGGGGTCGTTCAAATATAAAACCGGCTCCTCTCCGCTGCTGAACTGTACCCCCTGATGAACGCTGTCAAGAAATCCGTTCGTCCAGAGTTTTGAATATACGCCCTGACCGTTTCCGCGGCCGCGCGAAAGCAGTACACAGAATGCCGGAAGGTTTTTATTCTCACTTCCCAATCCGTAGCTCAGCCACGCACCCATGCTCGGGCGGTTTCCTTGTTGTGCTCCGGTTTGCATGAATGTCAACGCGGGATCGTGATTGATCGCTTCCGTATGCATGCTCTTCACGAAACATAATTCATCTGCGATACTGGCCATATGTGGAAACAACTCACTTACCCATGCGCCTGATTGACCGTGTTGCTGAAACTTGAAGTACGAACCAACAAGTGGAAATTTAGACTGACCCGAGGTCATCCCAGTGAGCCGCTGCCCCATGCGAATCGAAGCCGGAAGATCCTGGCCGTGCATCTTGTTCAGCATCGGCTTATAATCAAAACTTTCAAGCTGTGAAGGCGCGCCATTTTGGAAAAGATAGATCACGCGTTTTGCCTTAGGTGCAAAGTGCGGAATGCCAGCCAGAGGAGCTGCATCCGTGTCTTTGTCGAACAGGCCCGGGATCAGCAACGAACCTAAGGCCGCACTACCCAGCCCAACGCTGAGCTTTCCAAGAAAATGCCTGCGATTGATGCCAAACCGATTCTCGAGAAATTCGTTTTTCATAGTTCTATTTTGTGATCGCCTCGTCCATATTGTATATCGTATGAATGACTTGCATCAGCGCTGCCGCGGAAGGTTTGTCATTCACATCTTCGTGCTTGTATTCACCTTGTTTGAGAAATGCCTCTGCGTTTTCTTGTCGAGTCGCAAACCGTCTCTGCTCATCGGCAAAGTATGCAGAAAGCAGATCGTGTTCTTTCTTCGCTGGTTTGCGTGAAATGATCAGTTGAAATGCCTTATCAATTTTTTCTTCCGCTGGAATTTGTTCAAGCATCAGTCGTTCGGCCATTACACGTGAGGCTTCGAGCACCATCGGATCATTCAACATCACCAATGCCTGTAACGGTGTATTCGTTCTCATGCGTTTTACTTCGCACTGATCGCGGTTACTGGCATCAAATAAAAGCATGACGGGCGGAGGCACAGTGCGCTTGATGAAATTATACATTCCTCTTCGATACAATTTAGTATCATGATCCTGCACATAGTAAGCAAGCACACCCCGTCCTGAAGTTGACGATTCCCAAATTCCTTTCGGTTGATAAGGCTTCACGCTGGGGCCGCCAACCTCCTCAACCAGCAAGCCGGAACTCGCCAGCACGTGATCTTTCACCAGCTCGGAAGGTAATCGAAGCCTCGGTGCACGCGATAAATAAACGTTCTCAGGATCAACAGCCAATTTATGTTTCGAAATTTCCGCTGATTGCCTGTACGTTGCCGACATCACAATCTGCTTCACCAATCTCTTGATGTTCCATCCGTGATCCATGAAATCAAGGGCAAGCCAATCGAGAAGCTCGGGGTTGGAAGGAAGTTCGCCTTGCATTCCAAAATCACCTGCTGTTTTCACAATGCCTCGACCAAAAAATTCCTGCCAGATGCGATTCACAAAAACGCGGGATGTCAGCGGATTCTCTTTCGCCAGCAACCAGTTTGCAAGTCCGAGCCTGTTCTTCGCAAAAGTTGTGGTATCGAAAGGATAGATTGCTTTCGGAACGTTGAACGGAACGATTTCACCAGGCGCATCGTAATTTCCGCGAATGAGAAGATGCGTAGGCCGTATCACGCTGCTGTCTTTCATCACCATTACCGGCACTGGGTCTTTGTCCTTTTTATTGATGAACGTGAGAATATCTTTTACTTCTTCATTGCTGATGGTGATTTTTGGAGGATCTGCCAGTGATGCAAGTTGAATATCTCCCTGGAGTCCTTTCTCATTTAACTGATTGAAGAACGCGAAAGTGCTGTAGTATTCTTTTTGCGAGATAGGATCGTATTTGTGGTCGTGGCATTTCGCGCATTCGAAAGTCAAGCCAAGAAATGTTTTTCCAAATGTGTTTGTGCGATCCGTGACATACTCGATGCGATACTCCTCATCGATCACGCCACCTTCTTGCGTTATTTTGTGATTCCGGTTGAAGCCGGTGGCGAGCATCATTTCCTTGGTCGGGTTTGGAAGGAGATCTCCCGCGAGTTGCCAGGTCAGAAATTTGTTGTATGGATAATTTTCATTGAATGCGTGAATCACCCAGTCGCGCCAGGGCCACATGGTGCGGTACCCGTCATCCTGATAGCCATGAGAATCGGCATAACGCGCCAGGTCGAGCCAATGGATCGCCATTTTTTCTCCATAGTGTTTGCTGTTCAGGAGCTCATCCACAAGCTTTTCGTATGCTTCCTGGCTGTTGTCTTTCTCAAATTTTTTCTGCAACGGTATGGCTGGGGGCAAACCCGTGAGGTCGAATGAAACCCTTCTCAGCAAATTGTCGGGAGATGCAGCATCATTTGGCTTGAGTCCATGCTCATCCATCTTCTTCAGCACAAAATGGTCGATCTCATTTTGTTCCCAATCATTACGGTCATTGATCTCAGGCATTTTCGGAGGAATGAAAGCCCAATGCTTTTGATATACGGCACCCTGGTCGATCCACTTGCGGATCAGCTTGATCTCGTGTTCCGTTAGTGCCAGGTTGGATGTCGGTGGCGGCATGAGCACGGAGGTATCCTTCGAACTGATCCGGAGATATAATTCAGAATGCTCGGGATCGCCAGGAATGATCACTTTCCCTTCATTTTCTTTTAACGCTTTATAGAGACCAGCTTCTGTATCCAGACGCAGGTCTGCTTTTCGTTGATTTGCATCCGGGCCGTGACACTTGAAACATCGGTCGGATATGATGGGTCGGATATGGAAGTTGTAGTCGACTTTGTCGGGGATCGCTTCAGCAATTGTCGGTGACGTGCGTTTCCAGAAGTACACCCCGCTCACAATCAGTACAACAATCAAAATTAAAGGCCAGCGTTTTGTAAAAAAATATGCCATGGTATGAAGCTCGATGAGTTCAAGTTATGAAATCCGTCAGCAAGGTGAAAGCTGTTTTGTACGGGTGGAAACTAACAAGTGTTTTTTTAGAAAACCGGAGGCGAGCGGCCGATGAAAACTGATTTCAGTGTACCTTGCGCCACTATGAAAAAATATTTCCTGAGGCTTTACCGGTATAACGCATGGGCAAACAAGCGCGTGCTGGGAACGATTCAGCGACAACATGTAGATGACGAAAAAATCTTGTCGCTTATGGGACATGTGGTGGCTGCGCAATTCCTGTGGCTACACCGCATCAAAGGACTGCCTCCGCCCGATGTGAAACTTTGGGGTGAGTACGCACTGGATCAACTACTCACCTTATCTGAGAAAGCGGGCCGCGAATGGATCGAGTTTGTCGAGAGCACCGATAGTTTCGATCGCGAGCTCACTTACAAAAATTACGTCAACGAGCCCTACACAAACAATGTTGAAAACATCATGATCCACCTGGTCAATCATTCTTCCTATCACCGCGCTCAAGTGGCGATGTTGCTGCGCCAAAAAGGTTACGAGCCGGTCAACACCGATTTTATCACTTACGATCGCGTAATCACCGGCCAACTGAAAGAATGACCTAATTCGACTTTAATAGTTTAATTGGATAAAAATTACCTATGAAAAAGTTATTCACCTTAATTGCTCTCGCACTGGTTTCGGTGTCATTGTACGCGCAAGAGGACATCACATTGTGTCATACGTCAACGATGGACAAGTTTGCTCTGATGGCGTCTAACAAAGACTTCAACAAGGCGCATAAGAATCCGCTTCCTTACAAACACATTTCTCAAGCTGGCGGGAAAATGGTGTCGTTCAAAACACCTGACGGAAAAGAGGCACAAGGCTATCTGATCGAAGCGAAACAGAAAACCGACAACTGGATCTTTGTATTCCAGGAGTGGTGGGGGTTGAACGATCACATCAAACGCCAGGCCGAGCAACTTTACAATGATCTTGGAAATGTAAATGTGATCGCGCTTGACATGTACGATGGCAAAGTTGCCACCGAACGTGCTGATGCGAGTAAATACATGCAGGAGTTCAAGCAGGATCGTGGGGATGGGATCGTAAAAGGTGCGTTGGACTATGCGGGCAAGAATGCAAAAGTCGGAACGATAGGCTGGTGTTTCGGTGGTGCACAATCACTCATGGCATCCCTTACTGCGAGCAAGCAAGCCGTGGCATGCGTAATGTACTACGGTATGCCTGTCGATAATGTTGAAAAGTTGAAGACATTGAACACAGACGTTTTGGGAATTTTCGGAACGCAAGATAAATTCATTAATCCTGGTGTAGTGAAAAAGTTCGAAGAGAATATGAAGGCAGCAGGTAAGAAAGTAACAATCAAAAATTACGATGCTGACCACGGATTTGCAAACCCAAGCAATCCAATCTACAACAAGACTGCGGCCGAAGACGCATGGAAGCACACGGTAGCGTTTTTCAAGGAGCGCATCAAGTAAGGAGTAAATTTCTTTAGTAAAAGGATGAGCCCGCAGCTAACGTAGCGGGCTCATCCTTTTTAAAAACCTCCTCTACTAAAGGCATCAGCTCAAATCTTTACTCCCAGATCACCACTTCGTTCTTCTCATACCACATCGGGTATTTCGGGAGATGGATCTTTTCAATCTCATTTCTTTTTACTTTCAACGTTGGCGTAATCAAACCGTTCTCGATCGTCCATTCTTCTTTCAGGATCACCGCGCCTTTCAGTCTCTCATAAGTCTCGAGATCGGGATTGATCGCTTCGATCGAGCGCTTGAGACTTTCCGCAACGGATGCCTTATCTTTTTCTTTTCCTACGGCCGATAATACGATCAGCCCTATCGGTTGCGGACTGCCCATCCCCACAACGCATACCTGCTCTATGTCCGCGTTGTTGAGCAATCTCAATTCTATCGGACCCGGATCAACGAACTTCGCTTTGTCCGTCTTGAATTGATCCTTGATTCTGCCGGTAATCGTTACAAAACCACGGTCATCTTCAAAACCTTTATCACCTGTTTTGAGAAATCCATCTTCAGTGAACATTTGTTTTGTCAACTCCGGGTCACGATAATAGCCCAGCATCACGCCCGGGCTCTTTGTTTGGATCTCGCCTTCTTCTGAAATTCTATGTTGCACATTCTTCCAGCGTTTCCCCACCGTTCCGAACCTGCGCTCGTAAAGATTGATATGTGAGTAGGCAAGATTTTCAGTCATGCCGTATACTTCATGAATTTCGATGCCAAGTTTGTCGAACCACGCGAGCAGTGACATGGAAATGGGTGCAGCACCGGTAAAGATCCACTGTGCTTTTGCCAGCCCGAGTTTTTTCCTGATCACTTTTTTGATGATCATATTCACAACCGGGATCTTCAGTAGGCGATCGAGGTTCGGCATTTTTTGTTCGATCTTCTCGCGAAATTTTGCCCATATACGCGGAACAGCCAGAAAAATCGTGGGCTGAGTCTCTGCCAGGTTTTCCGGAAATTTTTCCAATGATTCTGAAAAATGGATTTCACCACCTGCATAGATCGCTCCTAGCTCCACCAACATTCTCTCTGCGATAGGGCTCAGCGGCAAGTAAGAAAAAAAACGCTGGCTGCCTCTCAATTGAAAATCCTGCAAAGCTGAAGGCGTCACGAAAGTGAAAGCTGCGAACGTGATCATTACGCCCTTCGGTTGTCCCGTTGTTCCTGACGTATATTTGATCGTTGCTATTTCGTCTGACTGACGCTGTTGAATTTCCGATACCGGCTCATGCCGGGTGACCAGATCACTCCATTGGTCACCTTTCTTTTCACCATATCGCGTAAAGCTTATACATTTTATGTCTTTTGGAATGCCACTCGCCTGGCCGGCAAAATTGTCGAGCTTGCCGATGAACACAACTTTCGACTCACTATGCTCGAGAATTTGTTTTATGCTGGTGGCCGAAAGAGTCGGATAAATTGGAACGGATACGTGACCCGCCATCCAGATCGCAAGATCGGCAAGTATCCACTCCGCGCAATTTTTCGATAAGATCGCGATGTTGCTTCGGGAAGGAAGATTCATCGCAAAGAGCGCGCTGGCGATTCGTTTCGCTTCTTCGGATGCTTGTTGATAAGTCCAATCTATCTTTTTGCCGGGAAGCGGCTGACGGAGAAAAAGCGCATTTGGTTTGAGGTCGACCCAATGAAGAAATGTTTCTAGGGGATTGCCGGGGGGATTGCTATTCAACTTCTTTTGGATTCTAAATTAGATCTGAAATGTCTCGTTAAGCAGAATGGATCGCATTGTTCCGGTTGATTTTTCAATCAGTGCGAATTTTTGATTCGACAAAGTGAATCCGGTGAATTCTCTCGTATCCGGATCGACAATCCAATATTCTTTGACACCGAATTTTTCGTAGAGGTTCTTTTTTATCACTTCATCGTGTTTCCGATTGCCAGGTGACAGAATTTCAATGACGAGGTCGGGTATGCCGTGAATATGGCCTTTTGGATCAAAGATTCCGAGGTTCTTCTTCGCTATGAAAAATAGATCGGGCTGAACTGCGTTGGCGTCTTCATTAAGATAAACATCAAATGGGGCGCCAAACATTTCACCAAGATCATGAGAGGTTACGTGCTGGTCGATTTGCGTGAGAAGTAGTCTGGAAACGCGTTGATGATTTCCGGTAGGTGTTGGTGACATATAAAGAGTATTCTCAATGACTTCTGCCAAAGTTCCTTCGGGAAGCATCTTGAAAACCTCCATTATCGTTTTCGGTGGGTGGACCATCGTTTCTTGCATCGTTAAATGTAACGAATTTTCATTTCCTGTTTAAAACATTCACGGCAATTCCTAAGTTGCGTGACTATGGAAAAACCATCCAAAAAACTATTCCTTCTTGATGCCTATGCGCTCATCTACCGGGCGCATTTTGCCTTTACAAAAACTCCCCGGATAAATTCCAAAGGTGCAAACACGTCTGTTCCTTTTGGTTTCACAAACACGTTGATGGAGGTCATTCAAAAACAGAAACCCACGCACATCGGTGTAGCATTCGATACAGCCGCTAAAACTTTTCGCGATCAGATCTTTGCAGATTACAAAGCAACCCGCCAGGAAACCCCGGAAGATATTCGCTACGGAATTCCGAAAGTGAAAGAGATCATTCGCGGGTTCAATATTCCTATTCTCGAGCTCGATGGTTATGAAGCAGACGACATCATTGGCACGCTTTCTCAGCAAGCGTGCAAGCAAGGATTCGAAGTCTACATGATGACCCCTGATAAAGATTTCGGACAGCTGGTGAACGACTGTGTTTTTCTCTATAAACCGGCCTACATGGGCAACGCGGTAGATGTTCTCGGAGTAAAAGAAGTTTGTGAAAAATGGGACATTGCAGATGTTTCTCAAGTCACTGACATTCTCGGCCTGCAAGGCGATACTTCTGATAACATCCCTGGCGTTCCTGGCATCGGCCCGAAAACTGCTGCGGCTCTCCTGAAACAATACGGTACTGTTGAAAATGCTGTTGCTCACGCAAGCGAATTGAAGGGCAAGCAAAAAGAATTGATGACGCAGTATGGAGAACAAGCCATACTTTCAAAAAAACTCGCAACCATCATCACCGATGTTCCGGTCAAGCTCGATGAAGAAGAGCTTCGCTATAAAGGACCGATTGTCGATATTTTGAAACCCATCTTCGATGATCTCGAGTTCAAAGGAATTGCCGCGCGCGCTTTCGCTGAACCAGGGTCGGCAAACTCACCGGCAACTAAAGCTCCTCCTGCAAGTCCGCAGCTGAATATGTTCGCCAAGTCGCCTCAGGCCGATCTTGTTGCGAATACAAAAAATGTAAGCCCGGAAAATCTCAACTACTATATGGTTGATCTTCCTGAGCTCAGGCGCGCGTTCATCGAAAATCTTTGCAAACAGACCTCGTTCGCATTTGAGTGTATCACCGATGACGCGAGCAATTTCGAATATCAACTCAAAGGAATTGCATTTTCATGGAAAGAAGATGAGGCACATTTCATTCCAATCGGAAATGCTGAGGACGCAGAAGCCATCGTTAAGGAACTGAAGCCAGCTTTTGAAAGTGAAAGCATTTCAAAAATCGGTCATAATCTTAAAGCAGCAATGCTCATCCTCGGTAAGTATGATTGCCAGGTTCGCGGAGAACTATTCGACCCGATGCTGGCGCATTACCTGATCGAACCGGAAGCATCGCACGCACTCGAAGTTTTGTGCTCGCAGTACCTGAACTTTGAGATGCTCTCCGATCCCGACTCAAAATCGAAGAACCAGGTTTGCGAACGAGTGGATAAAACATTTCAATTAAAGACCCCGATCCTTACCGATCTTTCACAACGCGGTCATGAAAAATTAATGACTGATGTTGAAATGCCGCTCGCCAAAGTCCTTGCTGCCATGGAATATGAAGGTGTTAAAGTGGATGTGCTCGCGTTGAATAAAATGTCTGAAGAGCTCAAGGGTGAAATTGAAAGAGTTCAAAAAGGGATCTATCAACTCGCTGGCGCGGAATTCAACATCGGCTCTCCAAAGCAACTCGGGGAGATCTTATTCGAAAAAATGAAATTGCTCGAGAAACCGAAGAAAACGAAAACCGGTCAATACTCCACAGGTGAAGATGTGTTGCTGGGTCTTGCTCCCGAACATGAGATCGCCCGTAAAATTCTCGACTACCGGGAATACGACAAACTTCGTTCGACTTATGTTGAAGCGCTTCCGCGGATGATCAGTCAATATGATGGAAGAATTCACACCGACTATCGACAGGCCTGGGCCGTTACAGGAAGATTGAGCTCCAATAATCCAAACTTGCAGAATATTCCGATCCGTACGGCAAAAGGTCGACAGATCAGAAAAGCGTTTGTCGCGCGCAACGAAGACTATCTGTTCATGTCGGCCGACTATTCGCAGATCGAGCTTCGCATCGCAGCTTCATTTGCAAAGGACGAAACGATGATCGAAGCTTTTCGCACGAAGCGCGACATCCATACAACCACTGCCGCTAAGGTTTTCAAAGTTGCCATTGAAGAAGTGACCGCGGATATGAGGAGAAAAGCAAAGGAAGTCAACTTCGGAATTCTATACGGATCATCCGCTTTTGGATTATCGCAGAACCTGGGAATCGCCAGATCCGAAGCAGCAGAGATCATTAAATCGTATTTCACTGAATTTTCAGCGATCAAAAAATATATGGACGATTCCATCGCGAAAGCGAGAGAGAAAGAATTCGTTGAAACCATCACCGGAAGAAGACGTTATCTCCGTGACATTAACTCTCGCAACTTCGCCACACGTGGATTTGCAGAACGCAACGCCATCAACGCACCGATTCAGGGAAGCGCGGCAGACATCATCAAGATTGCGATGGTGAACATCCACAACTGGCTGAAGAAGGAAAAACTGAAAACGAAAATGATCATGCAGGTTCACGATGAACTCGTGTTTGATCTGCACAAGGACGAAAAGGATGTTGTAAAACAGCACGTGATCGAGCTGATGCGCAATGCTGTGCACCTCGAAGTGCCGATGGAGGTGGAAGTTGGAGTGGCCGAGAATTGGCTGGACGCGCACTAAGCTGAAAGCTCAAAGCTGAAGGCTGAAAGCTTTGATTGCGCAAACCAACTAGACAGCAATTCACATTGAAATTGAACACATGGTCGACTGTTAATTTTCCTCCGCTCTAGCTTTCGGCTTTTTGCTTTGCGCTTTCTGCTTAATTTAGAGATGGTAATATCGAAGCTTCAACTTTTCAAGACACCGCAAACCCACGCATGATCACCAAAGAATCCATACTAGCTGCTTACGAACGCATCAAGCCTTACGTTG
>CBHROW010000202.1:0-9904 GCA_966080355.1 uncultured Chryseosolibacter sp. | reverse complement strand
TTTTGAGCTTGAGAAAGAAATCGAAACGTTGAGGCGATTCGTAGCTTCGTTCAACGGAATCATGCAAATGATAGTATGTGTTGAAATACTCCCGCACAACGGCTGGCATCTCAAAAATGTTGAGCGACCCTTTGAAACTTCCGTCAAGGAGATCGGACTGAATATTGATTTCCGATCTGCCGGTCTGATCGATCGATGCAAACAATAACGAATCAACTGCGTATAGGTCATCGCCATTGAATATGGCCACTTTTCGGATGTCAATGTTTCCATTGAGGATCTTGAAGTCGGCAGTGGCGAGGTTGACATCAAGAGTTCCGCGGAATTTTAATGGCCGTTCTGAAAGATGAAGCGCTTTGAGGTCGACATTGCGCGCATCGAACGTAAAATCGTATCTCGGAACATCTTCCTGAAAATTGTAATCACCCTGAAGTGCGAAATCCAGGTTCTTATCTTTTAACGACAGCCACCCGCTCAGTACGTCATGTTTGACGGTGGCGTTCACCTTGAGATCTTTGTAAGTGTATCCCTGGTATTGGAAACTTTGCACGGTTGCTTTCACCGCGCTGTTCATTTCTTCTTTCACCAGGCCTTCACTGTTCAAAGACGCAACAAGGTTGAGTTTTCCGATGGTCTTTGGTTGCATGAGTAGCGCTCCAAGATCGAATTCATTCACCTTCAGGTCTGCGTTGAATCCCCGGCTAGCAGATGTGGAATCTAGATTCATTTTGCCATTCAGGTTCGCTTCTCCGATGCTTGTTGTCAGGGCGGTTTGAATTTCCGCCTTCTTGAGATCGCCTTTGTAGTGTGCGTTGAGGTTTATCCAGCTGGGGATGGCCATGGAGTCGGGCAAAAGCGTATCTGGCAATATTCGAGAAACATCACGGTCTGTGGTGTAGAACTTGTCGAGATCGATGTCGAAGTGAAGGTCATCGCCCGGCAGTCCAACGATTCGGCCGCTGGTTTTGAGATAGGTATCGTTGAGCGCGCGAAGGGTGATGTGATGCAGTGCAATATTATTTACTTTTCCTTCGGCAAATGCATCGAGCATGATTCGCTGCGAAGGGGAGAGGTTTACAGGGATACTGTCAAGTGCGCTGGGAGAAAAAAGGAGAAGGTCGCGCAGTCCCAGATATGATTGTTCGATCTGAGCTTTGAACCATGCTTCCGGATAATGCTTCCCTATATTTTCAAGCGACTTAAATCCTGCTTGAGCGGTGAGGTCAAGCTTGCTGTTACCGGTTTCTAAAATGAAATTGTCGAATATTGCACTGTCGTTCGAAACCGATATTTTGGATTTAAGTGTCTTCAGCGCAAATCCACTTTTTTCAAGGAAGGAGAAGTCATTGAGCACAACTTGTATTTCAGGGCCATTGAGCTTCAGGTTTTCAGCGTTGAGTTTGAGGTTGGTGAGCCACAGATGGTCGAAGTCAACTTGCCGCACCTGGTGGCTCTTCGTGAAGTCGTAATATTGAATGTTGTTGTCATCGAGGTCGAGTGATGAAAGATGGATGTTCCAAGGCTTCGATTTAGCTGGCGGCTGATGAGGCTGGCCTGCAACGTACTGGCTACTGGCTTGCGAAGATCCGGCTTGCGGTTCTGACTTGTGTTGCCTGGATGGGTGTTGCTGAAAGGAAAGGAAGCTGTTTTTCAGGACGAATTCATCGAGATCGATCATTTGCCTTTTAAGGTTGATGCCATGGGCTGCGAGCCGTGTTTCTCCGATATCGACATGAATATTTTGGCCGGTGACTTCTTGCTCATAGTTGGCTTTGATATTCCGCAGTTTGATCTCATCAAAATTGAGATCGAGCGTTGTCGAATCGTAGGTGTCTTCGGCAACTTCTTTTGTTACCTCCGGAATTTTCGTTTGCCTGAAATTGATCAGGGTGTTATCAAGCGAGATATCATCGATCCCAAAGATTTGATTGGCGAGATCAAATTTGTCCATACTCAGCTTGAATCCACCCAGGTCGATGGAGGCAAAATTTCCGGTAAGGTGATCGTCATAATGGGCTGAAATATTTTTCAAAGCAACGGTTTCTATTTTGAAGTCCCAATTCCTTTGCTCAAGGGTATCAGGTACCGCGGTGGAATCGCCTGCGAATGCGTCAACGATGTATGAATAGTTGAACGCACTGTCATTCTCGGCCCTGTTGACAAATGCACGTGTGTTCTCCAGCGTAATGTCGTTGAGCTCGATGCGATGTTTGAGAAGCGCCCATAGATCAGTCGCGACTGTTAGCTGGCCAACATAAAGCAACGTGTCCTGACGTTGATCTTGCATGTAGAGTTGTTTGACAACGATGTATGTGGGAAATGAGATGTAAAGGCTTTTCAGCTCTACGTTGGTACCGAGTTTCGACTCTAGAAATCCAATGGCTTTTTGCGTGATCTTGTTTTGAACGGATGGTATTTGAATAACGGCAATCAATATCAATAGCAAGGTGATTACTCCGCCAACTAACCACCCTGCTATCTTCAGTACTTTCTTAAGTACTCTTCCGGTTTTTGTCTGCATGTATCCCAGTAGGCCTTTTTGGAAAACTCAAAAACGTTGTGCCCGAATCATTGCATTGGAACATCATATACGAAACATCAAATATTCACTGAGTACAATTTTCTACACGGCATTTTCGCGCGACATAGTTTTGCTGCTTTCGTGGCAATTAACCGGCATTTGAATTTCCGTTTTATCGTGGCACGCGAATAGACCTGATGGTGCTGTTTGTGCTTTTGTTGTAGTGGATGAAGATTCGGAGATTGTTATATCAGCTTGCCGACATACACCTGTTTGTGAAACGGGTAATCCGGAATTTTTTCGTACCTCCTTACGAAGGGCGTGAGATCCTTCGCCAATGTTTTTTTGTGGGCAATCGTTCATTGTTCCTGATCACGTTCACAGCGTTTATTGCCGGCATCGTATTCACTAAGCAATCGCGCCCCTCATTGTCATCGTTCGGTGCTGAGTCATGGTTGCCATCGTTGGTTTCACAGGCCGTAGTGCGATCGCTCGGACCGCTTATCACCGGGCTGATATGCGCTGGTAAACTCGGCTCCAACATTGGCGCAGAACTCGGAAGTATGCAAGTAAGCGAACAGATCGATGCCATGGAGGTTTCGGGAACGCGGCCATTCTCTTACCTGGTGGTGACTCGCGTGACTGCCACAACATTGATGTTGCCGTTGCTCGTTGTTTATGCAGATGTAGTTGCTTTGCTCGGTTCTTTTCTTACTGTCAATTTTTTTAACAGCTCCAGTTTTGCGCTTTACTTCAACGAGGTAGCGCAGAACGTTACCTACCTGGATGTATTTTCTTCGCTGATCAAATCTGCTTTTTTCGGATTTGCGATCGGTGTAGTGGGTAGTTATGCCGGGTATCATTCAGAGAAAGGTACGACCGGTGTCGGCAAAGCGGCCAATACCGCAGTCGTTGTGGCGATGATCATGATCTTTGTTATCGACTTGCTGAGTCTTCAATTCATTAATCTATTTCGAAGGTAGTTTATGCGGGTGGCGGAGCGGGAACGTGTGGTCGATAGGTGGAACAGCGAAGGGCGAGAGGTTGTTGCTTCCATTCGTCACCTCAAAAAATCCTTTGGCGAGCGGCATGTCCTTAAAGATGTGAACCTCGATCTCTATCAAAGTGAGAACCTGGTGATCCTCGGCCGTTCCGGCACGGGAAAGTCTGTGCTGATCAAATGTATGGTCGGTCTGATCAAACCCGATTCAGGTTCGATCGACATTCTCGGTAAGAATGTATTCAAACTGGGCCTCAAAGAGCTCAATGAACTACGGCTCCAGATAGGTTTTTCATTTCAAGGTAGCGCATTATATGATTCCATGACCATTCGTGAAAACCTGGAGTTTCCGCTAAAACGCAATCTTGGCATCTTCGATAAGCAAAAACTTCAGGAGATGGTGCTTGAGGCATTGGAAGACGTGGGACTCGCACACACTGTTGATCAAATGCCTGCGGAGCTTTCAGGCGGAATGAAAAAGAGAGTCGGTATTGCGCGCACGTTGATCCTAAAGCCCAAGATCATGCTCTATGATGAACCTACCTCAGGGCTTGATCCGATAACATCGATGGAGATCAACGATCTTATATTGTCGGTTCGTGAGAAGTACAAAACATCTTCCATCATCATCACACACGACATCAGCAGCGCCAAACATACTTCCGATCGTATTGTGGCACTTATCGGAGGATACAATAAAATTGAAGGCACGTTCGATGACCTTATGAAATCGACCGATCCTGAGCTGGAACCGTTTTTTAAGTATTGAAATAAAACACAATCGACCGTGGAAACGAAAGAAGTCAAACAACATGTGAAACTGGGAGCCTTTGTATTGGGCGGTCTCGTACTCTTCATCGCAGCCGTGTTTCTGATCGGGAGCGAAAATAACATCTTCAGCCGTACGTTCACCATCGCGGCTATGTTCAAAAACGTTGAAGGCCTGAAGGAAGGTGACAACGTTTGGCTCTCTGGCGTGAAGATCGGAACGGTCAAGGAAGTGTCAGTTGCCGCGGAAGGGAAAGTTCTGGTCACGCTGTTATTGAAAGACAGCCAGTCGGAATTTGTCCGAAAGGATGCAACCGCTATGATTGGTTCTGACGGCCTTGTAGGCAATAAAATTGTCGTGATCAGACCGGGAGTCGCTTCGGAGCCTATTGCGGAGCATGACACGATTGCAACAAATTCACCAACAGACACGCAACAGATACTCAACATTGCGAAAGAAGTGGGCGATAATACAAAGATGTTAACCGCAGATCTCAGCGCTATCGCAGACAAAATTGCGAAGGGTCAGGGCATTGTTGGTGAACTTCTCAATGACGGAGCGATAGCCCAGGAGTTGCGCCATGCCGTTGCCAATCTCTCACAAACCGGTAGCAACACAGCCAGTGCGTCTGCAGAGTTGCATAAGCTGCTCTACGAAATGCGAAACGGAGATGGACTTATGCCGATGCTGGTTCGAGATACCGCTTATGCCAATAATTTTAAGAATGCACTCGCCAGCATCGAGCAGGTGTCTTCCAATGCTCAGCGCGCTACAGAAAATTTGCAAGAGATGACCACCAGGTTCAATGATGACGACAACGCGATAGGTGTTCTTTTGAACGACAAGGCTACGGCAGACCGGATCAAAAACGCCATTGAAAATGCCGAGATGGCCACCAAACATCTCGATGAGAACATGGAAGCACTTCAACACAACTTTCTTTTTAGAGGTTATTTCCGCAAACAGGCGAAACGTGAACGTGAAGAAGAAGCTGCATCGTCACACACCGGGAACCAATGAGCCAGGTGCCAGTTGGCCCGGTCAGGAGTTGGCATCAACTACCTTGATCTCTTCTCGGTGGGCGGGAATTGTCTGCGTTGAGCCGATGTGTGGATCAAATTGGCGAGATCAACATGACAGGAGCCGTCTCGAATTTCAATAAGAATGTATCCGGAAGGTTCTTCACAAGTCGCAACTCGCGGCTCCAGAACGAAAAACTCATCAAACAAAAAGCCGGACATCTCATCCGGCTCTTGCTCGTCATTTTTTTAATTCTATATTAATGGTCACCTGTTCCTCTCTGATGCTTCAGAAGCTTGCCATCTTTATCGAAGCGATACATTTTCCCCGATTCGCTGTTCGATCCTCTCATGATCACAAGATATTCGTCATTTCGTGGGTCGCGATAGATCGCGGCTTGTTCCCAGCCATTGTACCTGCGATCGTTGGATAAAGTGTTGCGAAGGGACGAAGGAATCGCTGACGACTCCACCGCCACCATATTGTTCATGCGATACTTGGTAGAATCCTGGCGACTAGCCGATGTCGGTTGACCGAGCTCGATCTGATCTTGCGTAGCAGAATCCTGTTGTGCTTGCGTCTGTGTTTGCTGCTGTTGCACATTCGATTGATCTATGTACTGAGAGCTTTGATCTTTTTTTGTGCTATCAGTTTGCTGCGCTTGTGCGCCAGTCAGGCTAAGCAGCAGGCAGCTTCCAGCAATTAGAATTATCTTTTTCATAGCATCCATTGTATTAGTTTCACACCCTATTGGACGAAACTTTATGCCAAGCCTTTCGGCATTTAAAATTCAGTCGTGTACGACAAGAAATGCAATAATGCGGAATGAAAGCGATCGTCCAGCCAGGCGTCAAGGGTATGACCGTCCACAGCCGGGAGCATAAAGTGATCACGAAAAAATATTATCTTCAGCTCATGATGACAAACAGACGCCAGTTTCTTCGCACGACTACAGTTGCAGTTGCCGGGTTTGCAACAGCGATATCGATCGATGCGCTCGGTTTACCAAAAAGAAATACAGGCTTACAGGTATGGTCGGTCGCGAAATACCTGCAGGAAGACCTTGATGGTACACTGAAAATGATCTCGCAGCTCGGTTATCGCGAACTTGAATTGTTTGGACCTTATCCGTTCAGCACAGACAAAGACAAGGAAGGATGGAAATCCATAACACCGATGCTGAGATTTTCGCAGAGCGGATATTTCGGAAAATCTGCAAAAGAATTCAAGGCTTTGTTGGATCGTTATGGACTGACCACGCCCGCGATGCACATAGGGCTTGATACACTTCGGAACAAACTTGAGGAGACTGCCGAAGCTGCGCATATTCTTGGTCAGCAGTACGCAGGAATAGCCTCCATTCCGGAAGGAGAAAGGCAAACGCTCGATGACTACAAACGAATTTCAGATGATTTCAATCGCATTGGTGAAAAAGCGAAGTCGTTGGGGATCAGGTTTTACTATCACAATCACGGGTATGGTCTTCAGCCTGTTGATGGTGTCATTCCTTTTGATGTTGTTCTCGAGCGGACCGATCCGGGATTGGTCTTTTTTGAGATGGATCTTTTCTGGACAACGGCTGGAGGAGCAGACCCGATCGCATATCTGGATAAGAACAAGGGAAGATTCAAGCTCATGCATGTGAAAGATATGACGAAGCTCATGAAGTTTTCTGGCGATGGCGGTAATCCACAGCAATGGGTTGAGCTCTTTCCATACATCACTGATGCCGGGTTGGGCGTTCTCGATTTGAAAACGATTTTGGAACATGCACAAAGATCTGGCGTTGATCATTTTATCATTGAGAATGATGTGGTCACCGATCCGAAAAAATCATTGACGCAAGGCATTAAGTTCATGTCGTCAGTGAAGTTTTAAAGCACCTTCATCCCCACTTTGATGATCGTACATCTCATTGATGGAACATATGAATTGTTCCGGCATTTTTATGGCCAGCGGAGCTTTAACAAAGGAAACGACAAACCTTTTGGTGCGGTCATCGGAGTGCTTCACGGAGTTCTCCAAATGATCGAAGAAGGCGCCACGCATGTTGGCGTTGCAACCGATCACGTCATCGAATCATTTCGAAATGATCTGTGGCCTGAATACAAAACAGGAGAGGGGATTGAATGGGTGTTGAAGAAACAATTCCATCCACTTGAAAAAGCGCTTATCGCAATGGGTGTTGTTACCTGGCCAATGATCGAGCTAGAAGCGGATGACGGACTGGCCTCGGCAGCCTACCTGGCGGCCAAAGACCGGAAAGTTTTGAAGATCTGTATTTGGACGCCAGACAAAGATCTTGCGCAGTGCGTTGTCGATGATCGCATTGTTCAGATCGACAGGCGTGCAAAAATCATTCGTGATGAAAAAGGTGTTCGCGCGAAGTTTGGAGTCGTACCGAAATTGATCCCCGACTACCTCGCCCTTGTTGGCGACACGGCAGATGGTTACCCTGGCATTTCCGGGATTGGAAAATCGGGCGCAGCGCGGTTGATCAATGAATATGGACCGATCGAATCATTCCCGGAAAAAATCCTGAAAGAAAAAAAGGAGCAAGCCTTGTTGTTCAAACGCCTGGCTACTTTGCGGACGGACGCACCGTTGTTCAAAAAAGCAGATCAGCTTCGCTGGCGCGGCCCTGCGAAGAACTTTTCCGAAGTTGTTGATGAGCTTGGTGATCCGAAATTATTATCGCGGGCGGAGGCAGCTGCGGAGAAAGCCAACGAGTGACTCGTCCTCCTACTCAAATCGAGCCGACCATTATCAATTTAAAAAAAACAATAACGCCTACGCTCGTAAGAAAATGAGGATACCAGCATTTTTTATTTGTGTATTTACTTCCCTGCCTGCCTGGGCACAAATGGACTGCGTAATTCACTTTACCTACACATGGACCAGAGATGCAGTGACGGATAAGAAAACTGAATTGGGACTGCCAACAACATTATTTCTCGTTGGTTACGAGGGCAAGAATGACGACCGGTCTTTTGTCTTCACTGAACTCGATCGAAGCTCTTTGACATTGAGTTCCCATTTGAGTTCACAATTTTGTATGGAACCTGAAAGAATTATAGAAAGCGTATTCAAGGGAGATAAATCCTTCTATTTGTTGAAACTTCTGGCCAGGAAGAATAAGAAACGGAATAAATTCAGAACTACGGAAATTAAAGTTCCAATTGAGGCCATTGATTTTTCTATTGACAAGGCAGCGCGAAAAATTGTTATTCAAATGCCATTGGTAAAAGACACATTTTTGAGATAGGGCAGGGACCGCCTCGGCATATGCCTCGAGCGAAAGCAATACATATTTTGATTTCCGCGGATTTGTCGCAATTCAACCCAAACATTGTCGCATCTAAACTGCGATCAGGTCTGCATATCGATCTATGTTTGTATTGTCAAAAACAAAATCAAACGAGATTAAATTTAACGGTTATGGAAAACACAATATCAAAAACGAGACTCTGGACATCATATGCCATGAGTGGCCTAGTGATCCTTTTTATGCTGATGGACAGCATCATGAAATTTGTAAAACCTCCGCAGGTGATCGAAGGAACGCTTGCCCTTGGCTTTACTGAACAGCATTTGCCTGTCATTGGTGCACTTGGATTGATTTCAACCTTATTGTACGCGTTCCCGCGAACTTCAATATTAGGAGCCATTCTGCTTACCGGTTATTTTGGCGGGACCATCGCCACGCACCTGCGACTGAACAATCCGCTGTTTACCCACACGCTATTCACGGTCTACTTTGGTATTTTGATTTGGGGCGGACTTTGGCTGCGCAACACGAAATTGCGCGAGCTGTTGCCGTTGCGACAATCCAATTAAGATCAAGCGCGGAGATTGGTATCTCTACCAAAGGGCTTCGCATTGCTTAAGGCGAAGTGAGCAAACTGACAAAGAACACAATCACGTTGATATGAACGTACAAGAGCAGATCAAAACATATATAGCCAGTCAACCCGAACCAAAGCGCAATGACTTGCAGGCATTACACGACATGATTCGCGAGATAAATCCGGGATGTAGATTATGGTTCCTGGATGGAAAGAACAGTGAGAACAAAATTGTCTCTAATCCCAACATCGGATATGGTCTTCAGACGATGAAGTATGCGGATGAAAAGACCAGGGATTTTTATCAAATCGGCTTGAGTTCAAACACGACCGGCATCTCTGTCTATATTCTCGGCATCGAAGACAAGAAGTATTTAGCCGAAACATATGGCAAGAAAATAGGGAAGGCGAGCGTCACAGGCTATTGCATGAAGTTCAAAGCCCTGAAAGATATTAATGCCGAAGTGCTTGCATCGGCAATTCGATTCGGGTTCAAGGCGCAGAAAGAAAAGACCGGCAAATGAAGTAACGTTCTGCGGTGTGTATTGCCATCTCCTTGTGATCATAAGCGAGAATGGGGATGAAGGTGATTTTAAACATGAATCCGGGCCTTACCTGTCGCCATTCCTTGTTGTATAAAAATATTTTCAACTTCCTGTGACAATTCCCGCTACTTTGGCTACTAATGGGCATAAAAAGCGTTGGTCCATTGGAACCACTCAAAGGCAACTTTATTCGGATAATAGAAG
>CBHROW010000201.1:0-9916 GCA_966080355.1 uncultured Chryseosolibacter sp. | reverse complement strand
GGCGGTGGACCACGGCGCAATCGACCGCCGCGCTGTCCGACCTTGCCGATGCAGCGCTCGATGCCGGGCTTGAAGTGTTGCTGAGTCTCGCCGCGGCGCGCGGGCTGACCGAGGCGACGGCGACGAATTCCGGGCTCGCCCTGTTCGCGCTCGGCAAACATGGCGGGCGCGAGCTCAACTATTCGAGCGACATCGACATCGTGGCGTTCTTCGATCCCGAGAAGGGCGCAGTGAAGGAGCAGGGGGAAGAAACGAAGTTCTTCACCCGGATCGTCCAGAAGCTGGCGTCGCTGATGCAGGATCGGACCGAGCACGGCTATGTCTTCCGCACCGACCTCCGGCTGCGCCCCGACCCCGGCGCGACGCCGGTAGCCCTGCCCACCGAAGCGGCGAACAAGCAGGACGATGCGATCAAAACATATAACCGTGCCGAGCAAGTGTTTGGTGTCAATGAAGTTTCATCCATCCAGAAAGTGCGATTATTGATCGAAGATGGAAAGACCAAAGAAGCGCTGGCCGAAGGCGAGAAACTGATCCATGCGTTTCCCGAAGAAGAACGGTACATCATGGCCTTTACCGAATTGCTCTCGCAGAAAGGTTTTCGCGATGACGCCATTCAGTATCTCGAAAAATTTGTTGCTGCAAACAAAAGTGCTGGTACCTCAAAAATGCTGCTGGCAGGCTTCTACCGCGACTCGCATGACGAGGCAAAAGCTCGCCCGCTACTCGTAGAATTGTTTGATGACCCCACGGTCGATGTTTCGAGTAAGGTCATCGTGCTTGGCGCCTACAATGCCGAACTGCATCAAAACAAACAAAAGAACCAGCCTGATCACGACAAGGAAAAATTCGTTGAATCACTTTTCGATAAGCTGATCGCATTCGCTGGCGAAAACACCAATGCACATGTGGTTGGAGGTGACATGTACCTTTCACTTGGCAAAGATCGCGAGGCATCACGTGAATATGCCCGCGCCACGGAACTGGGTGATGTGAGCTTCGAAGTTTGGGAAAACTTACTTTATCTCGAAACCCGGCTCGAACAGTGGGACAACGCAATCGCTCATGCTGAAACTGCCCTTGAGTTCTTTCCTAACCACGCTATCATACATTACTACCACGGTTATTCGCTGATCCGTATGAGAATGTTCCATGAAGCCATCGGTTCTCTCGATCAGGCAAAAAAACTTTCACAAACCGATAACAAACTTTCGTCCGAGATCAATGTTCTGCTGGGCGACTGCTACAGCGCTGAAAAAGATTTTGTACGCGCAGATAAGTCATATGAAGATGCGCTTACGCTCAATCCGGATAACCAGATCGCGTTGAACAACTATAGCTTCTCACTCGCCCAGCGGAAGGAGAACCTCGACAAGGCCGAGCGCATGTCAGCCAACTTGATCAAGAATAATCCTGAAAACCCAACGTTTCTCGACACGCACGCGTGGGTTCTTTATGTACGGCAGAAATATAAAGACGCCAAACGCGTGATCGAGCGCGCCATCAGCACTGGCAAGGCCACGGCAACCCACTTTGAACATTATGGAGATATCCTCTACCAGCTCGGTGAAGTAGATAATGCCGTGAAACAATGGGAAAAAGCACGTGGAATGAATGCCAAAAGTGATATCTTGAACAAAAAAATCGCGAACCGAAAAATCTATGAATAAGAGCCTCGGGTTCTTCCTGGTTACTCTTTCCACTTTCGCTTTCATTGGCTGCAGTAAAAAAGTCGCAGCACCAACGATTACTCCACCCAAAACCACGCTGGCGATAGAAGAGATCGATTTTGAATATTTCGAAGGAAAAGGCCGAATGATCCTGCGTGATTCAAAAAAAGAACGTGATGTAAAAGCGTCTGTTCGGATCCGCAAAGACAGCGTGATCTGGATGAACTTCAACGTTATCGGAATTCAAGGCGGAAGAGCCCTTATCAATAAAGACTCTATTACCATCATCAGCAATGTAGATAAGGAATACTTTGTGTTTGAATATGGTGAGCTTTCAAAACGATTCAAGACCGATATCAACTACGAAATTATTCAGTCAGCGATGCTTGGCAACCTGCTCATCCCCCGCAAACAAACCGATGAGGTTGTAAAAGAAAGTTCAATGTATCTGCTCAAGCAACAAGTGGGTGCTATCAACGTTATCAATTATGTGAACGCGGCAAGCATGAAGATCGAGAAGGTGGAACTGAAAGAGGGAAACAGCAGCAATTCACTCATGATCAACTATTCCAATTTTCAGCCGGTTGGCAACAAAGTATTTCCTTACAATGGAACGATCAATTTGTTCTATCAGGCAGTCTCGGGTTTGTTGAACACCACCATCATCTTCGAATACAATAAAGCCGAAGTTCGTGATCGCGAACTGAAGTTTCCATTTAATATTCCGAAGCGATATGAGCGCAGGTAAGTGTCTCGCTCTGCTCCTCGTTCTTTTCTCTTGTTCAGTTGCGATCGCTCAGAAAAAAACAAAGGCCCAGCTTCAACGTGAAAAGCAACAACACCTTGAAAAGATCAAAGAAGTCGAGCGAATCCTCACCGAAACGACCGATCGCAAACAAAACACGATTGGCGAGTTGAGTGCGCTCAATCAACGCATTGTCGAACAGGAAAATCTCATCGCTTCCATCAAAAAAGAGATCAGCTTCCTCGAGGGGGAGATTGGCGAAAACAACGACATCATAGATGCACTTCAGAAAGACCTGCAAAAACTAAAAAAAGAATACGCTGCCATGTTGTTCGCGGCCCAGAAAGCGAACAACAGTACCACGCGTTTAACATTCCTTTTTTCTGCCGGTTCGTTCGATCAGCTCATCATGCGACTTCGCTACATGGAGCAATATGCTGAAACCAGAAAACTTCAGGCGCAGCTCATCACCCAGGTACAAGACGAACTTTCCGGCCAGGTGAAACAGATCGAAAGCCAGCGCACGGAAAAAAATAAACTACTGGAAGATGGAGTTTCCGAGAACAAACATCTGGCGGAATTGAAAAAGAAACAGAATGTGCTGGTGAAATCGCTGGAGAAAGAAGAAAAGAAGCTTAAGAAAGATCTCGATAACACCAAAGAAAGTATCGCCAAACTCGATAAGCTGATCGAGACTATAATTAAAGAAGAAATTGAACGGGAAGCGGCAGCTGCAGCGGCTGCTTCGGCAGGAAATGCAAATGCAGTCGCCAGCCGGTCGTCCATCATTGCACTGTCAGCCTCTTTCGAAGACAACAAAAACAAACTTCCTTGGCCAGTAGCTTCTGGATTTATTTCGCAAAAATTCGGATTGCAAAATCACCCTGTGCTCAAAGGAATTGTAATGAAGAATGAAGGTGTCAATATCCAGACGCGCGACAACGAAAGAGTAAAATCAGTATTTGAAGGTCAGGTAAGCCGTGTAGTATTCGTACCCAACCTTGGAAGCACCGTCCTGATCAAACACGGAGAGTATTTCACCGTTTATGCCGGGTTAAAAGAAGTGTATGTAAAGGCCGGACAAAAAGTGGTGGTTGGCGAAGAGATTGGAAAAGTGACTTCAAATTATGAAGGTGTCTCCGAGCTGCGTTTCCAGGTTTGGAGAAATACGGAAGTTCTTGATCCGCAGGGATGGCTCCGAAACATGTAGCCAATAATCAGTGAAAACATATAAATCCTCGATTTTTTACCATACTTTTGTAATCCTTACCGCTTAACCCAAACGGTACCCCCGGTAAGCGTTAACCTCGTAACTTTCGTTAATTAAATAAACTTGATATGAAAGCCATTCTGTTGTTTTTAGGTGGAGTCGGCATGCAGGAACTTCTGGTGATCGGCTTGTTTGTGCTGATCTTTTTTGGCGCGAAAAAAATTCCTGATTTTATGAAAGGCCTTGGCAAAGGAGTTCGTGAATTCAAAGACGCGGTGAAAGATGTGAAGCGCGAAGTCGAAGACACCAAAGAAACTACCAAGATCGAAGACGGAAGATAAAGTGCTGAAGCCCAACGCTACATTTCGAGACATTCGTAACGATCTGCAGCTCGGGTTGATCTCGTGTCAGGACTTAGTCCGGCATCATCTTTCAAAAATTAATTCACAATCACACCTCAATGCATTTTTGAGTGTGTATGATGATGAAGCGCTAAAACGCGCTGAAATCATCGACCAAAAGATCAAGGCTGGCACAGCGAAAAAGCTTGCCGGCCTTGTTGTTGGTATCAAGGACGTCATCTCCTACAAAGACCATCCGCTCCAGGCGTCCAGCAGAATTCTCGATGGATTTATTTCACAGTTCAACGCCACTGCTGTTCAACGTTTGCTGGATGAAGACGCCATTATTATCGGCAGACAAAACTGCGATGAGTTCGCGATGGGATCGTCCAACGAAAATTCGGCATTTGGCCCCGCGAAAAACCCGGTCGACCCCGATCGTGTTCCCGGAGGTTCATCAGGCGGATCAGCAGTTGCCGTGATGGCAGACATGTGCCAGGTCTCGCTGGGGTCAGATACCGGAGGATCTGTTCGTCAACCCGCAGCTTTTTGCGGAGTCGTAGGACTTAAGCCCACTTACTCGCGAATTTCAAGACACGGTCTTGTTGCCTATGCATCATCATTCGATTGCATTGGCATCTTCGGAAAATATGTTGACGACATCGCGATTGTGCTCGAAGTCATTTCCGGCAAAGACGAGTTTGATAGCACAGTTTCCACGCAGCCGGTGCCGGCATATTCTGATTTCATTCGCAGCGAGAAATCAAAAACCTATCGTATTGCTTACATACGTGAGCTTTCATCCGAAGCACTTCAGCCGGAGATCAGGCAAAACCTCGAAGCGGCCATATCCACACTTCGCGCACAGGGCCATACACTGGAAGAAATTGAATTTCCATTGATGGATTATATTCTTCCCACCTACTACATTCTCGCAACGGCAGAGGCAAGTTCCAATTTGTCGCGCTACGATGGTGTAAGATTTGGCCATCGGAGTAAAAAGGCACATGATCTCACCTCGATGTATAAGAAATCACGTTCGGAAGCATTCGGAAAAGAAGTGCAGAGACGGATTTTATTAGGTACCTTTGTGTTGAGTGCCAGTTATTACGATGCTTATTACACCAAGGCGCAGAAAGTGAGAAGGATCATCCGCGAGAAAACGAAGGAAATTCTTAACCACTATGACTTTATCGTGATGCCAATCACACCCACTACAGCTTTCAAATTGGGTGAGCATAGCGATAATCCGCTGGAAATGTACTTGGCAGACCTTTTTTCCGTTCAGGCTAATGTGGTGGGCGTTCCCGCAATATCCATTCCTTACGGAAAAGACAAGAACGGCCTGCCCATCGGACTGCAAGTGATTGCGGATGATTTTCAAGAATCGGAATTGTTATTTTTTTCAAACCAACTCATGACTCTTCACCAACCATGAAGAAACATTTTTTGATCGTATTGCTGAGCCTGGGCACAACCCAACTTTTTTCTCAGTCGATTCCCGATGAAGCACCTCAAACCACGCTTGACTCTACGATTGTAGATTCGCTGGAAGTGGCCCAGGCGGAGGAAGACATCATGTATAAAGAAGATACCGCTGACTTCGTTTACTACGCGTTGCCTTCGGAGATCGAATACATTCCCGGTGACGATCACCCGGAAATTTTCCGCGACCGACTCGCCTGCCTGGAGAAAAATATTCCACTCACCTACAATGATAAGATCCATGCCTTCATCAACTATTTCACCATGAAAGACCGCGAGTACACGCGGATGATGATGCGCAGGAAAAATCTTTATTTTCCGTTGTTTGAAAAGTACCTGAAGAAGTACGACATGCCCGATGAGCTCAAGTATCTTTCGATCATTGAGTCGGGCTTGAATCCGCGTGCAACATCCCGCGTTCGTGCAGTCGGCCTTTGGCAATTCATGTCGGCAACGGGAAGATTTTATGGTCTGCACAACGACTGGTACATTGATGAGCGCATGGATCCGGAAAAATCGACAGACGCAGCGTGTCGTTACCTGAAAGATCTTCATCGGATGTTCAATGATTGGGAACTTGCCCTTGCAGCATACAACACAGGACCGGGAAATGTAAAACGCGCGATTCGCAGATCAGGATATAAGAAAAGTTTCTGGGAAGTGTACAAATTCCTTCCGCGCGAAACACGCTCCTACGTTCCCCAGTTCGTAGCCATCATTTACACCATGAACTACCTGGACGAGCATAATTTCGTTAATGAAGGCGAAGAAATGCTGGTTCATTATGATACGCTTCATGTGAATAAGTTTGTGAACTTCGAAACGCTTGCAGCACTCACAAATTCTTGCGTGGAAGATCTCCAAAAATTAAATCCTTCCATCCAGCGCAATGCCGTTCCGGAAACAGGCAAGGCATTCACCATTCGCATCCCGCAGGAATCCAAATCAATTCTCGATGCGAATCGGATTGCAATTCTGGATTCTGCATCGAAAGTTGGAAAGAAAGAGCTCGAGCTTTTGGCGAAGGCGATGGCCGGAAGCACATACGGTCGTGATCGCATCGTTTATAAAGTGAGAAGCGGTGATGTTCTCGGATCGATAGCGATGCGCCATCGCGTAACAGTAGCAGATCTGAAGAAATGGAATAATCTCAAGGGAACCAATATCCGTTCAGGTCAACGGATTACCATCTGGACGAAGCCTGGCGCGCACACCAAGTACAAGGCGCCTGCCGCGAAAGAAGAAGTGATTGCAACAATCTCCGGTTCGAAAACTTACACGGTTCAACCTGGCGATACACTTTGGGACATCACAAAGAAATTCGAAGGACTTACCGTTGAGAAGATCAGATCGCTCAACAAACTTAACGGCAACAAGATCCAGGCTGGACAGAAGCTCATTATTGGGATATAGGCGAAGGCCTTTGGCAATAGCCAGGGGTTCACGGTTGACTGTTCACGGTTCACAGCCTGGGCGAGTTCTTTTTCAATTTCAACTGTGATAGACAAGTTCTGCCTTTGCATCATTTTGATCCCAGATGAAACATGAGGTTCTAAATCCCGTCTGTGAACTGTCTGCTGCCAACTCGCCAAAAGGCAAAGCTTTAGCCAATTGCCAAAGCAAAAAAGCACTATCTTTAACCCTTCTATAAACCCGACACAAACCAATGTCTATTAAAATCCGAAAGGAGGATGCCCTTGCCTATCACATGCACGGACAGCCTGGCAAAATCGAAGTTGTTCCTACAAAAGTTCTTAGCTCCCAACTCGACCTGGCCCTCGCCTATTCCCCTGGCGTTGCAGAACCATGTAAAGAAATCGCAGCCAATAAGGAAGACGTTTATAAATACACATCGAAAGGAAATCTCGTGGCAGTCATCTCGAACGGAACTGCGGTTCTGGGTCTGGGTGATATCGGTCCCGAAGCCGCTAAACCCGTGATGGAAGGGAAGGCTGTTCTCTTTAAAAAATATGCGGGCATAGACAGCTTCGATATTGAGGTTGATGAAAAAGATCCGGATGCTTTCATCAAGATCGTCAAGGCACTCGAACCGACTTTTGGCGGAGTAAACCTCGAGGATATCAAAGCGCCCGAGTGCTTCAAGATCGAAACCGAGCTTCGCGAGAAGATGAATATTCCGATCATGCATGATGACCAGCATGGCACGGCAATCATCTCTTGCTCCGCGTTGTTGAATGCGCTCGAAGTGGTCGGCAAAAAAATCGGTGAAGTAAAAATCGTTGTGAATGGCGCGGGTGCAGCAGCGGTGAGCTGTACCAAATTGTACATGGCGCTGGGTGCGAAGAAAGAAAATATCGTGATGTGCGACAGTAAGGGCGTACTGAACAAAAGCCGCACGAACCTCGATGACATCAAAAAACAATTTGTCAGCGATCGTACGATCAACACGTTGCAAGAGGCGATGAAAGGTGCCGATGTATTTGTCGGTCTTTCTGTTGCCGATGCTATCACACCACAGGACCTGCTCAACATGGCCGACAAACCAATCGTTTTTGCGCTGGCAAATCCAAATCCCGAAATTCAATATGAGCTCGCGCGCAAAACAAGACCTGATGCCTTGCTGGCTACCGGGCGTTCAGATCATCCTAACCAGGTGAACAACGTGCTAGGCTTTCCTTACATATTCCGTGGTGCACTCGATGTTCGCGCTACAGAGATCAATGAGGAAATGAAACTTGCGGCAGTTTACGCCCTTGCCGCCCTGGCAAAAGAAGCTGTGCCCGACATGGTCGTAAAAGCATACGGTGCTGATAGAATCCAATTCGGTCCGGAATACCTGATCCCGAAACCGTTAGATCCGCGATTGATCACAACCGTCTCCCCTGCCGTTGCAAAAGCTGCGATGGATTCAGGTATGGCAAAGAAACCGATCACCGACTGGGGTGCATACAATGATGAGCTGCAGAAGCGAATCGGCATAGACCAGAAATTGATGTCGCGCATTATCGACCGCGCAAAGAAAAATCCGAAACGCGTGGTGTTCGCTGAAGCAACGCATCATAAAATATTGAAGGCAGCTCAAGTGTTGAAAGACGAGGGAATCGCAAAACCGATCCTCCTCGGCAACAGGGCGGAAATTCAACAGCTCATCAAGGAACATCACCTCGACCTGGCGGATTGCCCAATCATTTACCCTCGCGAAGAAAATGAAATGGTGGAGCGTTATGCGGATGAGCTTTACAAAAAAAGACAACGCAAGGGCATCACGCGCCTCGACTGCGTGCGACTGATGCGCGAGCGAAACTATTTCGGATCGATGATGGTGGAGTTAGGCGATGCCGATGCACTTGTATCCGGATTGACCCGCGATTATTCGAAAACAATTTCTCCGGCCTTGCAAGTGATCGGAGTTGCTCAAGGTGTGAGCCGTGTAGCAGGGATGTATATCATCACTAATAAAAAAGGAACTTACTTCTTCTCAGATACAACGGTCAATGTCGATCCAACTGCCGAGGAACTCTCGCAGATCATCGAACTGACCGCACGTGGCGTGAAGTTCTTCGATATGGAACCACGCATCGCCATGTTGTCATATTCAAACTTCGGATCATCGAAGGGTGAGGTTCCTGAGAAAACAAAATTGGCCGTGGAACTGGCGCGAAAGAAAAACCCGAACCTCGTTGTAGAGGGTGACATCCAGGCAAACGTTGCGCTTAATATCGAAATTCAGCAGGAGACTTATCCTTTCAGCAGGCTTTCGAAGGAAGGTGCCAACACGCTGATCTTCCCGAACCTCGCCTCGGGTAACATCGCTTACAAATTACTGATGGAAATTGGCGGTGCGGAAGCGATAGGGCCAATTCTTCTCGGTATGAAAAAACCTGTTCACATTCTTCAGCTGGGAAGCTCGATCCGCGAGATCGTGAACATGGCCGCAATTGCCGTTGTAGATGCACAGCTTCACGACCAAAATGATCACTTGTGATTTAAGCGGAAAGCAAAAAGCAGAAAGCAGAAAGTAAATGATTGCATTTCTCAAAGGTAGGTTGGCGCATAAAGACCCGACTCACGTCATTGTCGATGTGAATGGTGTTGGCTATCACGTCAATATTTCACTTCAAACTTTTTCTGAAGTAAAGGATCAGGAAAACATTCAGCTTTTCACCCACCTGGCGATCCGGGAAGACGCGCACATCCTGTTCGGGTTCGGCAGCGAGGCAGAAAGAAAACTTTTCCAGCAGCTTATTTCTGTCAACGGCATCGGACCCAGCACTGCGATAGTCATGTTGTCATATATGAGCAGTCAGGAATTAAAGACTGCGATCATCCAGGAAAACATCGCTGCACTTCAATCTATAAAAGGAATCGGTGGAAAAACCGCCCAGCGCGTTATCATCGATCTTAAGGACAAACTGAAAAAAGAAGGTTGGGAAGAAAGTCAGCCAACGATTTCCGCTGGTCCGCACAATACTTTGCGCAAGGAAGCGTTATCTGCCCTACTCAC
>CBHROW010000200.1:0-9954 GCA_966080355.1 uncultured Chryseosolibacter sp. | reverse complement strand
GTTGCATCGTTCAGACCGGCCTGACCGCTGGTTTGAAAGCCAGCCGAAAACAAAGTTGTATCACCTGCGATCGGTCCCGCTATTCTCATTATGTGCTGATTACTTGCAAAGGTCTCACGGTTGAAAAGTCGTACGTCAACCTCGAGAGAATCGGAGAAATTTCTGTCACTCACATTAACGAATGAATAATTTCCTGACCACAGCTGGCCTTCTGCAACAGTTTGCATGTTTGCCGTTCCATTGTATAGCAGAACACCCTCCGCCATGGGTTCAAAAGTTACAAACCACTTCAAAAGTTGAGTTGCTGTGACGTAAGTTTCGTCCGTTGTATAGAATGTCAATTTCAGCCATGGATACGCTGAAGCATCAACCGATGAGAGTGAACGGTCATCGTGAAGGTTAGAGAACAGCAAAGTTTCGGTGCCATCGAGTTTTACACCTGAAATGCTAAAGTGAACCGAGTCAGAAACATGATCGGTCTGATATTGAACGATGAAATCGTGCCAGGATGCTGCCGGGCCAATCTCAAACGTTCGAAGTTCTCCGCTTGCCGACCGGCCCGTGATCGTTTTATTAAGCAAAAGACTTGCTGAAGAAATTGGTGCTACATCAGAAGTGTAGACCATGGCATCGCCTGCAGCGGCTGATTTTCGGGCGAAGATCACAACGGGTTCTCCATCCTGTAACGCCTCTATTTGGCCGGGCGAAATTCCAAGCTCACCAAGTTTTGCTTTTGCTGCAGCTGCCCATGTCGAGAACTGTGGGTCGCCAATTGAAAACAAGACCACAGAATCGCCTGCTGCAATGTTGTCGATATACTTCACCAGATCCCCACCGTCACCGGTTACAAGTTCATTGGCGAGAAAGCTATTGATAGCGTAGGGTTCTCTCCCGCAAAGCAGCGGGCGGTTTTGATAAAGATCCCGCAGCTGCACGAAAGAAAAAAATAGTCCAACATAGGGCTGTGTGGTTTTTCTATCGAAGGCAATGAGGTTGATCGTATTGTTTCGGCAGTTGTAATTATTCTGGTTGAATAACAAATACTCTGCGCCATTGATTTTCACACTCGAAGTTTGCGTGGAACCTGAACCAAATATCGCCATGTCGAGTGAAGACACCGCCTGTTCAAATTCCAACCTTCGAGATTCATCATCTTCCACAAGTCCAATCACAGCGTTTTCGGTAAGCTGATCAAAGGCAATTTGCGCCCATCCCGCTGGACCATTTGAAATGTAAGTGAATGAACTTTGCTCCCAGTCGTGGTTCTCATTCGGGCCAGGATTGGTAAGTTTGGTTCGCCAGTAATAAACCAGGCTATCTTTGTTGAGCAACGAAATGGCTTGCGCTGCCAGGACCTTGGATGAAATGTTGAATGTCTTTTTGTATGAACTCGCGAAGTTTTTTGCAGTGTCCACTTCGAGCACAAAGTCCCTTTCACCAGCCAGCGGATCGGTGTGCTGAAATGCTAACCGCACATCGGATATCGATACGATCGCATAGTTATCGGGATATAAATTCTTTGTTCCGCTAAGCGGGATAAAAAAGTCTTTCGAGAATGTATTGTTGTCTTCGCTGAGCTCGTCAATGTCGTTTTGGGCGTCAAGCGTGATTGAAAAGTTATTCGAGCCAAAACCTTTCTCGAGTCTGCCGGGTAACACGAACATCAAGGTATCGCTGTATAACACAGGCTTGAACAAAGAGTCATAGGTCGTGATGGAGTTGTCGCTCAGCGTTCTGCTTACGCGAATGCGAAATCTCTCATCACGTGCTTTTCCAAAGTTATTGACGATGAATTTCAAAACAAGTGAATCGCTTAATGCACTCACTTTGCTTCCATCTGTCGTAGTCATCCCGACAGAGGCCGGCTCAATGGCGTAGTCTGGTTTTTTCGCGCTAAGCAACGACACGGATGGATCTCCGAGCAATATCATCTCCTGGATTTGTGAAATAATGACAGGCACACTTCCAAAATCACGTTGGTAACGAATTGCAATTTCACGTTGTATATCGCCCAGGCCTTTATTGATGTACGTTGAGTCGCCAAAGCCAATCTGGTAGAAGAGCGAAGAGTAAATTCGCAAAGTAGCCGCGAATCCAAAGTAACTGTGCGCGATCACTCCGATTGCTCCGCGATCCGGTGTATTGGTCCAATTTTCTCCAAAGATTGACGCGTTCAAAAAGAAAGATCCAGCTGAACAGCCATTCATGATGATCGCAGGGTATTTTCCTTTGTTGTTATACCCCATGAGCGGATCTGTTACAAGTCCAATGTCGAAATCGGTCGAGGACGGTGACGAGTGCCCGAACAATGTAATAAGATCGATGCCTGCATTTACCTCATCTGCTACATTCACCACTTCGATGTCTGTAGATTGTTTGGCAATTGCTTTGATCTTTCCACCGAGGTAAAACGATTTGGCGATGGCAGCGTAATCTTCGAGGTATTGCCGGAATTCGATCGGCTCATTGTTGTGGAGGCCGCCACTCAAATGCAGGATATTTTTTTTGCGAAGGTTATTATACGGCCGGCTCTCGAACTCTTTGACCTTATTGAGATAAGCAATCACATCACCGGGGCTGATGGCGGATAATCTTCCAGTTGCAACGGCCGGGCTATTGGCTTCACCTGAAAGTCCCGATGTGAAAAGCATGTCCGAAGCGGGATATCCTGCGCTTGGAACCAGGTCATGAAATTGCGCGAACAACACCGTATTCCGGTGGTAGTCGTAGCTTGGGTCAAGGCCCTTTCCAACCAAAAACAGATAGGCAGGGAGTTGGCTTGACTGCAAATGCTTCATGAATCGCTTTATTCCCAACGGTGACACTTCGCCATAATTGAATTGATCATAAAGCTGACCTACGTTCACCACCATGGTATCATATGCACCACCCTCGGGAAGTGCACGATACTCTGCGAATGCTTTAACAGGATCGGTGTAGCCTTGTGTTGGCTTTCGAAGAAACGGATGCGTGACGATTACAAAGCCACGATTAGACGTTTGCAGGTTGCGGAAGGCAATGCGTTTAATTGAAGGTGTTATCGGTGCGCTTGTCGCGAATATCTTTCGGGGAATGGATGTTCCGGCAATAGCTGCGTTAAGCGTTGAGGTTTGGTTGGCTGAGAGTTTTTGAACGTTGTCCGGATCAGTAACATCGTAAAGTTTTGTGTTTGCTACCGGTGACTGAAGCTCGATATATGAAACATCCCCGGCATTTTCGCGAAGGGTAAAACTCTTTTCTGCCGATGAATTGAGCGAAGTTGTTTCGGGATAAAGCAGGCGGACGTACCCAACGCTCACGCGATCTGAAGCTCCCGGTTCACCGATCACTTTCATTTCAAGGGTAAATTCTCCTCCTCCAGAAATATCTGACCATTGGAGGGCCGATGTGAAGAAGTGTGACGAATATCCTGTGAAATTGATTCTTCCAAGGAAGCGTGCACCAGCATATAAATCCACCACGTGATTCATACCACCACGACCCGTCATCAATATTTCTATTTTCGGATTGTCTGCGCCCGGAACTATCTGCGTAATACCTGTGATTTCATAGGCTCCTGTTTGACCATTGAGGATCTGCGCGCTTGTCCATCCCTCGCCATCTTCGAAAGCTGAAAGTTGGACATCGCCATAATCTATCCCGCCAGCATATTGCTCGTGATAAATGACGAGTTTTTCAGCCCACTGGAATGTTTCAGGGGTCAGGCCCGCATTTGACGTTGAAGGCTGATTCATTCTCTTCCCCGGGCCGGAACTAAAAGTCAAAAAATAGGCTGCTGTGTCAGAATAAATGTTGAAGCGTTTATGCGGCTGAGCAGCTGGCGAAGTGTATAAGTACTGATCTTGTGTTCCATCGTTTTTCAAACCATAGAATTCAACAAAATCGCTGGAGTTCAATTGACCATCACCCTGGCCTTCAATATAAATGGCTTGCTCTACACCGCGGTGATAGAGCTTGATGGTGGATGGATCTACGAACGAAGGGAGTCCGGCAGCAAAAAGTTGAGTTTGTGAAAGACGATAGATACCCTCGCGTGCGACCGGAATTTTAAAATACGTTTGATTAAAGTTGATCCACTCGTTGCCGACCTGACCAGCAGCCGTGAATCGTGTTGCCAGGAACACCAGCAAAATGATGACGCGCTTCATGAATTTGGTCCGATCCCCTTCAGTTTAACCTTCAAATATACGCACAGATTACCCGACTTAATACGGGCCCGGGCGAGAAAGTAAATTCCGAATTCCAGGGATTGTAATATCTTTCTCTTGTGATCGAAAAACTTCTTCAACCGTTCAAATTGTTCCCAATGTTCTTCCGCTATGGCCGGTTGAAACACTCTGCCCGTGACTTCAATGCCGAACGAAAAGAGGCACTCGCAAACCTCCAGTCTTTTGTTCCGAAATCTTCGAGTCTCATGAACCCACTGGTATGGTTTCATGAATTGAGATTGGTGTTGATGAAAAATTCTTACCTGAAAATGCTCATCACGCAATCCGTTTATTTTCGGCATAGCGTTACACCTCATGGTGGTCATCTGCATGCGCCATTCCTCAACCTGTCTTACATCCGAATTCCAAAATCAGCGAGCACCTCAATAAGTTATGCTTTGCTGGAGGCGATGTATCCCGGTCTGAAAGCGATTCCTTTGTCGGAAAAAGAAATCAACTTCATTACCGATGCAAACATCCGCAGGCATGTGGGCACGGTCGACAGCAATGATATTTTCTTCACGGTGGTCAGGAATCCATATGCCCGGCTGGTATCCGTCTATCGGGATTTTTTCGGAGCTACCGCGAGGGACAATATTTATAATGATTACCTATTCGGAATCCTGTCGGCCGATCTCACATTTCCTGAGTTCGTTACGCGCATTTCCGGAATCCCGGATCTGCTCAAAGACCAGCACTTCAAACCACAGCACTTCTTTATCGATTTCTACACCCGCAGGAATCCAAACATTGTTACGCTGAAGCTCGAACGGGTCGATGAGGTGAACGCGTTTCTTGCATTATATACCCTCGAAGCCCATGTGCTGAATAAAAGTCCCCAGTCTTACGATTACCGCGCGTATTACGATCTGGAAACCTTCGACCTGGTTACAAGAATGTACAGGCAGGATTTGAAAATGTTCAATTATGAACAAGAATCGCGGAAGTTGCGAGAGTATTTGGTAAACTTGCGGGAAGCTTAACCCTCGTTTTTACGCCAATTTTGCAGTTTCAAGGTATTTTTTTGAAATTTTCAAGGTACTTGGCCATACATAGTACTTTTCTGTACAGTGTTTGCATAGGCTCAACAAAATTGGATGTATGAACCTCGAAAACACGCAAGTACAAATGAGAAAAGGAATTCTTGAGTACTGCATCCTCCACATCATTTCTCGCGGGGAAGTATACGCTTCCGATATGCTGGACGAACTCACAGCGGCCAAAATGATCGTGGTGGAAGGCACTTTGTATCCTTTGCTCACGCGTCTGAAGAATGCCGGCCTTTTGGAGTACAAGTGGATTGAATCCAAATCGGGGCCGCCAAGAAAATATTACAAGCTGACTGATAAGGGAAGTAAGTTTTTGCAGAACCTGACAGAGACCTGGGATGAGCTTGTTCACTCCACGCAAATGATCACTTCAAAATCAAACGCTTAATTTCACGACACGAACCGATATGAAAAAGAATATCAGCATCAATATCAGCGGCATCATCTTTCATATTGAAGAAGACGGATACGACACCCTCAAAAAGTATCTCGACTCCATCAATAAATATTTCTCCACGTTCGAAGACAGCAGTGAAATTCTGGCGGACATCGAAAGCCGGATTGCCGAGATCTTTCTTTCCAAACTCAATGAAGAAAAGCAGGTGATCACCGCAGATGACGTGAATGCACTCGTGGCAACCATGGGTAGCGTGAGCGACTTTAAAGCTGCCGAAGATCAGGAAACGGAAACCCCGTCAGCCGGTCCTACCCGCGAAGAATCGGGAACTGAAAATACTTCAGACTCAACCTATCAAACACCTCCACAAAGCCGGTTTACAGAACCGAAGCGTTTACTCCGCGACCAAAAACGAAAGATCCTCGGTGGCGTATGCTCCGGCCTCGGAAATTATTTCAGCATCGATCCGCTTTGGATCAGGTTGCTCTTTGCATTACTGTTTTTCGCTTATGGAATCACGTTGCTTGTTTACATCGTGATGTGGATCGTGGTGCCTGGATCATATGATCTTGACGAACCCGAAACCGGTAAAAAGATGTTCCGCGATCCCGAGAGGAAGATCATCGGTGGAGTTTCAGGCGGTGTCGCTGCCTTTCTGGGTGTCGACATCATTGCCGTGCGCGTGATCTTTGTGCTGCTGCTTTTTGGAGCCGGCATCGGATTGTTTCTCTACATCGTTTTATGGATCATACTTCCGGAAGCAAAAACGCTCAGCGATCGTGTGCAAATGCACGGTGAACCAGTCACGCTTTCAAATATCGAATCTACCATAAAAAAAAGTCAAACTGAAAGACCCGAAAAGGAGGAAACCACACTCACCAAAATTTTACTCTTCCCCTTCCGTTTGATCGGGATGATCTTAACAGGTATTGGAAGAATTCTCGTCCCGATCCTGGAAGTCATTCGCGTAGCAATCGGTGTCGTCATCATCATCATGGGCGTGGGGCTTGCGTTCTCGGTAATTGTTACGGGCGGTATTCTGTTCGGGCTTTTTTCAGCGGCAACATTTTCACTGCCATGGATGGCCGAAATGAATGAAGCGAACATTCCATTCCAAACATTGATGAACGCTTTTCCAGCATGGACAGCCTTCGCAGCATTCCTCGGCTCGCTCATCCCCAGCATCTTCATGATCATGCTTGGCGCATCGGTGATCGCTAAACGCATCGTGTTCAGTGCCGCTGCCGGATGGACATTGTTTGTACTCTGGTTTGTAAGTATGGTCATCCTCGCGGTGGGCATTCCGAAGATCGTGATCTCCTTTAAGGAAAATGGTGAATACCGCATCGAGAATGTGTACACGATCAACGGGAAAACCGCAGTGCTCAAGATCAATGAAGTGGGTATGGACGATTATGATGGAACCAACCTTACCCTGAGGGGATACAACGGAAAGGAATTCAAACTGATTCAAACCTTTAGGGCACAGGGATCAACACGCGCAAAGGCTATCGAAAATGCCAAAATGGTCGACTATAACGTTGATGTGCGCGATTCGATCTTCACGTTCGACAGCAATCTCAGATTCAAACCTGACGCAACTTTCCGCGCTCAACGCCTTGATATGACACTCATGATCCCATACAACGTTCCATTTACCATGGACGCAGGAATTTCCCGAATGGTGAACCAGTGGATCGACTGGAACTCAAGAGATGGCAACACCTGGAAAATGACGGAAGAACGCGGACTTGAGTGCATCACCTGCCCTGCCAATGAAAACGATGACAACAGCGATTTTGATGGAGATGAAAGTGCAAGGGACATACGTGACTTTGATGAGCTGGAAGTAAGCGGAAAATTCGACCTGAAGATCTCCAACGGTGGCGAGTACAAAGTTGAGTTGGTTGGTCCGGATCGCGAAAAGGAAAAGTATAAGATCTACCGCTCCGGCTCTACGCTTATCATTGAATACAGCGGAAGAAAGCGCAACTGGCAGATCAACGATCTGAATATTGAAGAGATGCGCATCAACATAACAATGCCCAATCTGACCAAGCTCGAAGCCACCGGAATCGGAACCATCCGCTTTGATGACTTCAATGGTGAAGACATGGAAATTGAATCGCGCGGTCCGGTGAATATCCGGGGCGGTCTGTTCGTGAACGATTTGAGCATTCACCTTTCCGGCAAGTCAGAAGCCGACATTTCAGGACGGTCGGCAAACATGACGGCTCGCCTGGAGCTGGCTTCAAAACTACGGGCGTATAACCTGAACGTGGGCGATGCAATGGTTGAGGTGTCGGGCGCATCGAATGCGAAAGTGAACGTGACCGGCAATCTCGAAATTGAAGAGAAATTAGCCAGCAAAGTCGACTTCCGCGGAAGCCCTACTGTGATAAGAAGAGATTGAGGCTAAACCTGTAACTTTAATGCTGACCGAGCGTCTAGTTCAACAACCCTGAAACCCTTGATTATATGATCTTTTTACTGCTTTTACTCCTGGTCTACCTGATCATTCTGGTGATCTGGTAAACTGAATATGCGAATTTGAAGCAAAAGGCCATTTCCTTCGCGGAAGTGGCTTTTTTTTTGCCGGAATGTAAAAAACAACCTAGCAGCTCGAGGAAAAGAAGGTGCTTAAGTATTTCGCGTAAACGAACTTATTACGGGCCTCTACAAGGAAAATTATAAGTCTAGACCTTGCTATTGTGAATGTCAGTGAGACGCTTGTCTTCTTTGTTTAGATACCTGAGGTAGCGTAAGAGGGGAATAATTAGCCCGGCAAATACAATTGCTGCAATTATCGAAGCGATCAGATCATACTTGCTTTCCATGCCGGATCAATTTTTGAGTGATTGTGTAAAGTCTATAAGATACAACAACGAAAACAGGCGCCATAATCATACCTCCTGTCAAGCAAACAAATTCAATTCCCGTGTCAACTCGCTCGATTAATAACGCCAAAATTCCGCCAACTGTTCCGGTTAACACAACAGCAAACAACTTCAACATCTCGGTATTAAACCGAATTTGCTCTTTTACTCGGTCGATTTCAGGTAATTGCAATTTGTGAATTTTTTTTAGGTTGATCGAAGTTATAAAATCCGTAAAACGCTGTCAATTCCCCTAAAAATGGCCTTTTTAAGCTTTTGAAGGCTCGAAAAGCTTGTCGACCGGGAAAATCCCATTCTATTCTCAATGCCCTAGGGACTTTGTGCCTTGGTGGCTAAAAAAGAACTTTACCCATGCAACGGTGGGATGCGTATATGCATCTTATCACCAGAACCCTTAAATGGAATTTAAAATTTACCGGGCAAAGGAAGAAGAACTATTCAAAGGTTGTCTGAAGCGCGATCGCAGCGCTCAGCAGCAACTTTTTGATCTCTATTCTTCAAAGATGTATGCCATCTGCTACCGGTATGTGCGCCATTCCATGGAAGCAGAGGACATCCTGGTGACCGCCTTTACAAAAGTTTTCGAACGAATCGAACAATTCAAAGGAGAAGGAAGCTTCGAAGGCTGGATTCGCAGGATCATGGTGAACGAGGCACTCACGTTCCTTCGCAAGAGCCGAACGATGTATCTCGAAACCGAGCTTGAACAAGCCGAGCGCGAACCAGACTATGACCGCATCAGCGACCACCTCGAAGCGGAGGACCTGATGAAGATGATCCAGGAACTTCCTGCCGGCTATCGCGTGGTGTTCAATATGTATGCGATCGATGGCTATTCTCACAAGGAAATTGCCGAGCAGCTCGGCATCAGCGAGAACACCTCGAAGTCACAGCTCAGCCGAGCAAGAGTGTATTTACAAAAGATGTTAGTGGAGAACGATTATACAGTGAAATCAAAAATCAGCAACGATGAATCAGCAACCTGACAAATTCTTCCGGGAAAAACTTCACGCGTATCAACCGATGGTACCTGCGGGGGCCTGGAACAAAGTGGAAGCCAGACTCGATAAAAAAAACGATAAGGGACTTTGGCTGAAGATTGCGGCATCATTGCTCGTGCTTGCGTTGGCAGGAGTGTGGGTGATGAAGAATGTTTCAGTCGATGACCGGATTGCGGGAGTTACAAAGCAGAAAGCAGAAAGCAAAAAGCAGAAAGCGAGTGAGGTGGATACCAACGAGACTGCGAAAATTCAGGAAAAACAAAATGCAAATGTGCAAGAGCAGAAAGCGGTGGCTGAAAACAATATAGAGGGACAATCAAAAGTCAATCAGAAAGGGCATTCGAATCGCAAGGCGATTGAGCGCGCATCTGCGGTAGCTGGAAACAAAATTGAAAACCTGCC
>CBHROW010000199.1:0-9962 GCA_966080355.1 uncultured Chryseosolibacter sp. | reverse complement strand
GCGGATCTTCCTGTGCTTTTTCAAGAACATAGGAAACAAGAAAGTCGAAATGAAAATGCGAGAGCTCCGGAACATCTTTGAATACCGCTACGACTTCGGTAAGGGTTTTGTCGTCATTGACCGAAAGAAATTTCCCGATAGGATTTTCATCACCGAAGTATTTGTGTGCGGCTTTTTCCGAGATCAGTAAGCCCCCCATTTTTTTCAGCGCCTTGTCGCGATCACCTTTTACGATCGGAAATGAAAAAACTTTGAAGAATGTGGTGTCAACTGCGAGCACACCGGTTTCATCGTATTGAATATTTTTCTGTGGGTTCCGGATGGAGAACGTTTCGCGTGTAAGGCCAGGGCCCCAGAGAGGAGAAAGACTTACGGCATTTTCTACTTCAGGAAAGTCGTGCACCATCGCCTGTGCGAGCGGATGAGGAGTTCGTGTTTGTGGATTGTCGTTTTCCCAGATAACCCGATAGATATTTTCTGAACCTTCATGAAATTTATCATACGCAAGCTCTCTGGTAAGATATTGGATGATAAGGAACACACAAGTGATACCCAAAGCAAGCCCCAGAATGTTGATGAGACTGTAATATTTGTTCTTGAGCAGATTGCGAAGCGAGATCTTTAAATAATTGATGATCATAAGTCAGGTTAAGAATCCCGATGCCTTTGCCATTTTCGGGCCAGTGTATAAAACTTGCAAATACCGAGGTTTATTAAGGTATTTTGAAAGATTTGCAGTTCGGTTGTGAGGTTTGGTGATCGGTGGCGGACATGGTCTTATGCTTTTTTTTACTCTACAGAGAGCTTGCAAGCTGTACCAAAGTATAAGCTTCGTTTGAGCACTGCTCGCCAACTCCAGGCAAAAGCGCGGCTACGCTAGATGAGCATTGCGCTCTGCGTGCTCTGCGCAGGTGCCAGGGAAAGTTTCAGTGAGCCCATGCATCGTGGCAGCCACGGTGAGCCGCACCTGTATTTTTGAATATGGGTTCAATCAGATAGAACGAAAAAAGTCGATTACCATGTCGCCCAACGACATCTTTGCGTAACCCGCATTTCTTTTTTTAGCAATCAGTTTCCTTCATCATTTTCAACATCTTCGAAAATTCATTTCCCGATGCAAAATGTGACTTCTTTTGACTGTCGGTGTGTTAACCGACTCGGGTAACAAAATGGTACAAGTATTAGCTAGAAAACACTCAACCCCTAAAGAATTTTTAGCGTTTTGTACCAGGGGGGAACAAGCAGAGAGTGGGCAGCGGATCAACTAGTTTACCTGAACGATTAAAGTCGTTAGGGATGCTTAGGGCTATACTGGAGATCACCGTTTGATAATTTTCTTATATACAACTCCTGCCTTGAACGTCAGTTCAATTAGGTATAGGCCCGCTGGAAGAAACGTGACGTCCACCGAGCACTCCAGTCCGTTGAATTGTTGGTTTTGTAGCATCGTTTCGCCACGGTTATTTAGAACCCGAAGATTAATAGGAGTATTTGAGCTTGCGCCAAGCGTAATTGTGACCGGTCCGTTAGCGGGGTTGGGAAACAACCCTATCTCATGCTGTACTGCTTCTTCAAGATTGGTAATTAGGTTTATGGTTAGCTTTCGGGAAACCGGTTCAGCAGGAAGAAAACAACCCGATCCTTCCTGGGTGGCGACCAATTCTGCTTCCCCCATCCCATGAATGCTTACAACGTTTCCCACGACACTGGCAATATCCGGGGCTGTGCTTATTACTTTTACCGGAAGGCCCGAAGAGGACGATACCACGAGGGGAAAATCGCTGCTGTGTATGTGTTTGTCCGGAATCGCTTCAAAGGTTATTGTCTGCGATTTCAAGTCGATCTGGAGCGGATGTGAAACGGAAGTCGCAGCGGGATAATATTTGTTTCCGCCTTGTGTGGCGACAAGCTCAGTGATGCCACTGGATTTCAACGTAATGGTTTTTCCATTGACAGATGCCACGTCAGGATTTGAGCTGGTGATCGTAACGGTTAGTCCGGACGAGGCGGAAGCTGTGAGGTCAAAGACTCGCGCTGTCGTGCAGGATACAAATACGGGATCAAATTTTATCGTTTGACTGCGCGCTTTCACTATTAGCTCGCGCGTAACAGAGTATGGTTCATAATTCTGACTTCCCGGATGAGAAAAGGTAAGGAATGTTGAACCCGGGCTTTTAACGGTCACCAGCGAATCCGTGAGCGCAGCGATATTTGTATCGCTGGACGAAATTGTGATCGGCAGGTAAGTGTAATAGGCATCGGAATAGTCGAGCGCGCTCGCGTGAACGTAGAAAGGTTTTGCATCGACAAAGACGCCCCGGTCGAGGGAATCTTCCGCAAAAAATATCTCCGAAATGCCCTTCTTTACGACAAGTGTTCGCTTGATCTCCAGTGGATAGTATTCGGCATTCCCGGCTTGTGTTGCCGTAATTGTCACCGTGCCGGCATTCTTGAGTCGGATTTGATCATACCACTGATAGGCAACTGAATTATTGCTGAAACTGTATTGCACAGGAAGGCCAGCTGACGTAACAAGAGGCGGCAGGTTCACAAAATAATCGACTCCATATTGCTGTGGTGGAATGGAATCGAACGCAAGTGTCTGTGGTTTTAAAATTAGAATTGAAGTGAGGCTTGTGGCGATATTACCATTTACCTCGACCGATATTTTACCACTGGTGGCGCTCGCAGGAATTTCGATGAGCACTGTTGTGTCGCTTGAAGCAATCACCGTTGCAGAACTGCCATTGACTTTAACGGAGTTTGCAGAAGGCACCGGGCTAAAATTCTTTCCAGTGATCTTGACCTTGATTCCTTCAGTAGCAATTGCGGGTGTAAAACCATAAAGAGCCGGAAGCGGCTCATTGATATTGTGCGATACAACGATGCCATCTTCTCCGAGTCCGACCAGATCGGTGAGTCCATCTCCGTCAAGGTCTGTCGCGCAAACCGCGACTTGTCGGTTCGGTAAAACGGTTGCTTTGGAAAAAGAGTTTGCAGAAAGAAGACCTGTCGTTGAATTGTCTAACAGGGCTACCGAATTTCCACCGCAGATGATCTCAGCTTTTCCGTCTCCACTCAGATCGGCAAGTGAGAGCCGCGTTGCTGCGCGGGAAATGGTACTCGTATTGAATCCGGTAGTCGAGATCGTTGTGATAGGAGTGACGCTGCTGTACAGTGTAACCTTGTTCAGATCGGTCCCCACGATGTCTATGATACCATCATCATTCAGGTCGCCAGTCACAATGTTTGTAGTTGCCGAGTTTGTCCACGTTTGAGCTTCGCTTCCGATGACCGGGTTGCCGGGCGTGCTGGTGTTTTCAAAAAAAGCAATCGGATAACCACCAATGTAGCCCATGCCCTGAATGCCAATAAGATCAGGAAGATGATCTTTGTTGATATCGCTGAAGGCAAAAGATCCAAAGTATGTATTCAGGGGCAGCAACAACTGACGAGGTTCAAACGAGGAGCTTGACAGTATTCCAGGCTGTCCGACATTGCGAAGAATCCAAACATCATACGTGGCGCTATAATTCTGAAAATCGTAAATGAATATATTATGAACGAGATCCAGCTTTCCATCATTGTCAACATCTTCAAGCGCGAACTGTTTTATCACCCCACTAAGAATTCCGGGAGTAGAGAATGAAGATTCAAACGAAATTGACCCCGGCCCAGAGGTATTTCTATAGATTTTTAGGGAGTAATAATTGTCAAGGAGTACAAGGTCAGGTTTCCCATCGCCATCGAGATCTCCTACTTCCACATGCCCGAGGTCGGTTGTCGGCAGTGGCAAGCTGAAGCCCACACTAAATGAACTCGAAGAGAGCGACCCTCCTGAAGAAGTATTGTGATAAACAATTATGGAATTTTTGTTCACAACAACAATATCCGTTTTTCCATCGCCATCAAAATCCGCAACCTTAAGTGCTTCGACAGGAAAATTTGCAGGTGTTGCCGGCATCGCGAACTGCAGGAATGTATGTTTGTCCAACGGCTTGCCTTGCGGATAACTAAGGGTGAATGGATCTGTACTTTTTCCGGTGTAGCCTCCTACCATTACACTCACCGGGCCATACGATGCGCCCGCAGGAACATTGACCACGAGTCGGCTTGCATTTGCTTCTGTCACCTGAGCCCTCACAGTTCCGAATAAAACGATGTTCTCGTTTGCGTTCGAGCTGAAATTTTCTCCTGTGATTACAACGGGCGTGTTTACCGGAGCAACTTTCGGTTCAATGCCATGAACAATCGGCCCCGCAGCAATTGTCAGAAGCTGTGTTGAAGTGACCGATTTAACATCATTCGCGCGAACGGTAAGGAAGCCCGCTGAAACGGGATGACGGACGACAACATCCAGTGATGTGCTGGTGCCTGCGATCACGTCAAGGCGATTTCCATTAAGTGTGACAATATTGTTGATAAACGCCTCGCCAAAATTCTCCCCGGTTATCCGAACGATTGATCCGGGTATCACCGATGACGGAGTGATTGACGTTATTGTTGGGTCGGGGAGTGGTTTGCTTTTATTTACAGCAACGAACAACCTGGATTGCCCGCTTACATTTGCCCGAAATATCAAATCCGGTTTACCATCTCCATTTAGATCACCGGAAGACATGCCAAAGGGTTTGAGCTCAAATTTTAAATCCACAGGAGACAACAAAGCTACGTTACCGTTGACTGCGCGTGAAGCCAGCGGCTCGAGGTCAGAACCAGAATGGATTGCGTCCAGCAGACCATCTCCGTCAAAATCATTCCATATTGTCGACACCCCCGATGCTTTCGGCAAGAATATAGAGGGTGTCGCGAAAGCCAGGTTATTCTCCGTGCCGACATTTGCGTAGAATGTTGAAAATGACAGGACGTCAAGCTTGTTGTCTCCATTTATATCAAGGAGGCTGCGAATGAATTCGGGTACAATGCCGGCCGGCACAACGAATGAGAAACTATCGGTTGTGAACGGTGCTCCTGAACTACAATTATTTTTTAGAAAAATCGGTTTTATTGAAGGGTAAGTAACAATGTCCAGAACAATTTCCGGTTTTCCATCAGACGTAAGATCACCAATCAATACGTTAGAAGCCCATGCAGGAATTGAAAACTCGATTGCCGATGACAATGATGAGTTGTCAACAACGCCCAACGAGGTAATGTTTTTGTATAGGGCAACCGTTGGCGTAAAAGCGCGAACAAAGATGTCTGGCTTTCCGTCAAGATCAAAATCTGCAATTCTCACTCCTAATGGATCCGCGATCGCAGGGATGTTGACCTCTTGTGAAAAAGACGAAGAACTGAGATCACCCTCAATCGAAATATTCTTCAGGATAGTAATAAAGTTACCCGGATTGGAACGTGAATTCTGAAGCATAATAATCTCTGGCTTGCCGTCACGGTCAAGGTCTGCAACCTGCAGGTCATAAGGGTATATTCCAGAGGCTATTAAGATCGGGTCAGCGAAAGACAGCGTGCCCGTGGAAAAATCAGATGTATTTCTCGAAAGTAAGAATCCAGGCCTACCCTCACGCCACTGAATAATGTCCAGCTTTCCATCTCCATCAATATCGGCAAGCATTTGTGTCAGGTAGGAATTATCTGACTGAAGAAGTTCTTCGGGTACTTTGAAGGAGGCCTGGTCAATCGCACCGCTTCCGAGAAAACGTGTGCTGAACGGCTTAAAGGAAAAGCAAATAAGCCCGTTGACGTTTACGCTGACGAAATCACAGGAAATTCCTGCCGGTACCAGCACCTGTAGTTGCGTTGCACTTGCCGACTGAACGATGCCCTCTACTGTTCCAAAGAAGACGCGGTTATGGGAGAGTGTAGTGCTAAAATTCTGTCCTGTGATGACAATGGAGCCGTTGACTTCCGCTGAATAAGCGCTAATGCTCGTGATGACGGGTGCTTGCCCTTTGCTTGAGTGGAAGGACGAAACAATCAATATAAAAACGATCAGTAAGCTGCGCAACAGGGTCTTTAATGGCATAGGCGAAGATGGCAGATTCCAAAGATAGTAATTTTTGCAATCGCGTACTGCCGATTGATTCGGTTGATACTATAGTTGAATGCGATTAGTTATGAGCTATAACCGGAAGAAGCTATCAGTTTGCAGAAGCAAAAGGAGGTAAACAACAATTTCCATTCAGGTGCAACCCAGCAGTGAAGAATCCTCATACGGCTTTCGCGGTAATCCCGATACAATATGTGCCCTTCATTGATAGTCAGTGTGATTAGTGATCCGAGTAACAAAGTAGTAACAGATATCAGATACAACTAAGCATATCTAAATCTCCCTAAAGAAAATTATTGCTTTAGGAGCCGCAACAAATATGATTAAGCCGTGTGCGGTTGGGTTACTCATGACGTAGCGAATCCACCGGATTGGCACGTGCTGCTTTGATGGACTGAAATCCAACAGTGAGCCAAGCAATAGCAACAGCGGCTACACCGGCACCGAAAAAAATCAATTTGATTAATGTCCACCCGATAAGCGAACCCACTCAGCCACTGGGAAGATGCCCACCAGCCTATCGCGGCCGCTGGTATAAATGCGATGATAACCAGCGCAACAAATTCTTTCGTCAAAGTCATTGAAAGCGAGCCCACCGATGCACCCAGAACTTTACGGATACCGATCTCTTTGGTACGTTGTTCGGCTGTAAATGCCGCAAGCGCGAACAGACCAAGGCAGGCAATGAAAATGGCCAAGCCGGAGAATACGCTTAATAATTGCCCAATCCTTTCCTCTGCCCGATAAACTTTATCGAAATTTTCATCCATAAAAGAATAGGAGAATGGTTCTGTGCCGGCATACTGTTTCCAAAGTTTCGAGATGTTGTCAATCAGTGTTTTCGCACTGCCCTCGTAACGCACCATCAGGATGGGTGAAGTGCCACGCTCTAAAAAGACAGCAAGGGGTCGAACTTTGTTGTGATAGCTATCAAAATTAAAATCCTTCATGATGCCTATCACGTGGTAGCGGGTAAAAACGAAGGCATTTTGTGCGTTTAGAATCTCCTGGCCTTCCGGCTTATCAAATCCAAATTGCCTGGCAGCTGTCTCGTTGACGACCACGGCAGAAGAATCTGAGGGAAAATCTTTTGAAAAATAACGGCCCTCTTTCATCTTAAACTTTAGCACATCCTGAGAATCAAAATCAGCCCAGTAGCTGGCAACAATATGCTCCCGTTCCGATTGTGCGGAACGCATTACTGTAGTGATATAGGTGCCGGGAAATTTCGCCATAGTAAAACTGGTGCTTAAAACTCCGGTTTGTTGTGCTACGGCATTTCGAAAGGCCTCCGCGTTGTTACCTAGTCTGTAATAGAAGTCCTCAATCAATACCACATTCTCCTTATCCATGCCCATTTGTTGTTCCTGCATAAATTTGATTTGCGTGTAAACAACGGAAGTGACAATAAAGAGGAAAATTGAGATGGCAAATTGAAACACCACAAGAGTGCTGCGGATCCCTTTGCTCTTAAGCCCTGCCGCGATTTTCCCCTTTAAGACCTCAACCGGCCTAAATGAGGTAAGATAAAATGCCGGATAACTTCCTGCCAGTAATCCAACAACTAACAACATTAGTCCAATTATCAGAATGAACTTGCCATCGAGCAAATTACCAATTGACAATTCCTTTCCTGATAGCATTTTAAAAACGGGCAACAATACGCAGCAAAGGATCACGGCCAATACAACTGCCACGAGACTATACAGCATGGACTCGACAAGAAATTGTCCAATCATTTGGCTACGAAGGGAGCCCAACGTTTTACGCACGCCTACCTCTTTTGCACGTCCGGCAGACTGTGCCGTGGACAAGTTCATGAAATTGATGCAGGCGATAGCTAAGATGAAAGTGCCGATGCCTCCGAAGACTACCATATACGTAATGCTTCCACCTGGCTCTATATCTTTCTGCGAGGTTGACTTTAAATGAATGTCTGTGATTTTCGTTGTATAATATCTATAAACCCCACTGCATTCCGAAACTGTTCCAGGTTGTTGCCTAAAAAATTCTTCAATTCAGGTGCTACGTACTTCGACACCAGGTGTTCAAGTTTTTTCTCCACTGCAGATGCGGATGTGTTTTCCCTCAGCAAGAAATAAGTAAACACACCACCGTTCAGCCATGCGTTGTATTTGAAGTAATCATCCTGACCAGCCGAGAGCAATATGTTAAATTTAAAATGGGAGTTGCCAGGGCAATCGGCAGCTACCCCCGTTACTTTATATGCTGCTAGTTTTCCCTCTCCGTCATCTATGAGGATTAATTTCTCGAGCGGGTTTTCATCACCGAATAATTTACGCGCTGTCTTTTCTGTAAGCACTACTGTATTGGGTTCCTTCAAAGCGGTTTTGGTATCGCCCGAAATAAGTTTGAAGGAAAAGAAATCAAAGAAGTTACTTTCCGTAAAAAACACTTTATCTTCTATCAAGACTTTTTCTTCATACCGGATCACTGGCTTTCCCCCGTTTCTCAACCTGAGAGCAGACTCCACTTCAGGGATCTCTGAGGTCATCGCATCCGCTAACGGTGGGCAAATGGAGACGCTACGTACGTCCGTATCTCCAAACTTGTTATGTAGCCCAACCTGGTAAATCCGGTCGGCATTGGTATGGAAGCGATCATAACTGAATTCATCAATTATATACAAGGCAATGAGCAAACAAGACGTGAGGCCTGCAGCCATACCCAATAGGTTGATGGCCGCAAAAAACTTTCGCTTACGAATGTTGCGAACGCAGATGGTCAGATAGTTTTTAAGCATGGCTTATTTTGTACTTCAATGTCAGCTCTAAAGATTAAAGCCGATAAAGCTACAAGTCTTTGTCTCCGCCTTGGTAAATTGCTCGTAAAGAAGTGTAAACCAAATGTAAATTCTTTTTTTACTCTTTATTGAATCGCTGGTGTGTGGTGGTAACAAGTATTACTTAGCCACCCACCCCTTATCAACTCTAAAGAAACCTAAAGGAATTTTTGAGCTTCTGTTACTCGGAATCAAAGGTGGCTAGAGCAGGGGAGAACGTCAACCAACTGAAGGTACATTGAGGTCAATCGTTTTCTCAACTCCTACGTCTTTCAGAAATGCTTCATCATGTGACACTACAATCATTGTTCCTTCGTACTCCAGAAGTGAGGCAGTCAGTACTTCCACGTTTTGAATGTCTAAGTTATTTGTTGGTTCGTCTAAAACGATAAGATCTGGATTCTTGCCTGCAATTGTCAGACAGCAAAGCGTCAATCGCATTTTTTCACCACCACTTAATTCTCTACAACTTATTTCCCAATATCCTTTCGGAAACAAAAATCGATTGAGCCTGATTTTGATTTCGTGCTCCTCCAGGCCAGATGTGTTTGACTGTTGAGCTTGTTCATATACGGTACGGGTCGTGTTCACAATTGAATAGTCTTGATCGATATAAACGGATCTGAAGTCAGCGCGGAACAGTTCACCAATTGATGGCTCCAATTTGCCCAGGATCAATTTTATCAATGAGGTTTTCCCTGATCCATTAAGCCCCTTCAATGCAATCCGTTCCCCACTTACAATTTGAAAACTCAAATTGTCCTTCCATAAATATTGGGAATCGTAAGCAAAGTTGATGCTGCTGGCATAAATCAAAAGTTTATTCTTATAGAGAGCGGAATTGTCAAACCCGAATTTCATTTTATCGATGTCGGGAAGAGAAGCTCGCAGTGCTTTTAAGTCATCAGTAATGCCGTCAATTTTGCCAGCATGAACGCCCTTTATTTTTGCTGTACTGTTCTCCGCTTTATTTCGCAACGTATTCATCATGATTCGCGCAACACCGGCCTTTTCCTTTTGCCTCTTTCCGCGACTATCAAGCTTTTGTTGTCGTTTTAGCACATCGGCTTATTTTTACCGCGCGTTTCGCAACACTTTATATTTGCTGCCAATATCTTAATGCAGAGTTTAGTTATATAAATATTTTAT
>CBHROW010000198.1:0-9962 GCA_966080355.1 uncultured Chryseosolibacter sp. | reverse complement strand
AGCCGCAGAAGCCTCTTCGAAGAAGCCGCTGGGATCTCGAAATTCAAGAAACGGAAAAAGGAAACACTGAAGAAGCTCGAGGACACCGATGCCGATCTTGAACGCGTTGAAGACCTCCTGTTCGAGATAGAAAAGAACATGAAGAGCCTCGAGAAGCAGGCCAAGCAGACTGAGAATTATTACAAGATCAAGGAAGACTACAAAGAGAAAAGCATCAACCTTGCAAAACTCGTAGTCAACAAGCAAAAGGATAAATTCAACACGATCAGCCAGCAGATCGAGGCGGAGAACGATCGCAAACTCTCGTTGACTTCTTCGATCGCTGAAAAAGAAGCCGCGATTGAGAAAGCAAAGTCAGACCTCATTATCAAGGAGAAAACCTTATCGTCACGTCAGAAGGCGATCAATGAGTTCGTTTCCAAGATCCGGGCGTACGAAAGCGAAAAGTCGATCAAGAATGAGCGGCTGAAATATCTGAACGACCGGGCAGCCAACCTTCGTGAGCAGATCGAGCAAGACAAGAAAAGCAACGAGCGCGCGCGTTTCAGCATTCAAAGTCTCGAGAGCGAAAAAGCCGGTGCACAGGAAATTCTGAACGAGATCAATCAAAAGCTCGAGCATCTGAAGGCGGAATACGAAGAGCAAAAGAAAAAAACTACATCGCTGCAAGGGGAGGCAGACAGCCTGCGTCAGATCCAGCGTGAAAAACAGGAAGAAAGTTTTCAGATCAATAAATCGGTAGAGATCCGTGAGATCCAGGTCTCTTCATTCAAGCAAGAACTGGAGCGAACAGCCACCGACACCAGTCAACAGAGCGCAAGTCTTGTTGAATTTGAAAAGAAGCTTGTTGTTTTACAGGAAGAGATCAACCACAAGACTGAAGATCTCGAAAATCTAAAGCGCGAAGAAGACGAAAATCAAAATCGCACGATGTCGCTCGAAAAAACGATCGACATGATCCGAGAAGAGATGACGGTAACAAGCCGAAAACTCGATGCCCGTCAGAACGAGTATAACCTAACTAAATCGCTTGTAGAAAATCTCGAAGGATTTCCGGAAGCAATCAAATTCCTCAAGAAGAAAGTTGCCAAGAACGCTCCGCTCCTCTCCGATATTCTTACCACATCGGAGGAATACCGTGTAGCCATTGAAAATTACCTTGAACCATATCTCAACTATTACATCGTTGATCACGAATCGGAGGCGTACGAAGCCATCAACATTCTGAGCGATGCCTCAAAAGGAAAGGCGCACTTTTTCATTCTCGATTCATTCGAAAAATTCGAGTCCTCATCAACACGCATTTACTCGAACGCTTTCCCGGCAACGCAGATCATCGAATTCGATCCGAAGTACCGGAAGCTGATGTCGTTCATTCTCGATCGTGTTTACATTTACGAAGGTGATGTAAAGAACATCCCGGCCAGCGATGAAAACACTTTCATCACTAAGAGCGGAAAGTTGACACGCAAGAAATACAGCATCTCAGGTGGTTCAGTAGGATTGTTCGAAGGAAAGAAGATTGGTCGCGCGAAAAACCTTGAGAAACTCGAAAAAGAGATCAAGGAACTTTCGATCAAGCTCGATGAGATTCGCTCGAGCCTGGTTGAGAAGCAAGCCGATCTTGAAAAACTTCGCAACAGCAGACTCCGTCATCGCATCGAAGAACTTCAGAACGCTGTCCGCCAGGTGAACGAAGAGTATGTTTCTGTCCGTACAAAACGCGAACAGTTCTCGAACATGCTGAGCTCTGCCGACCTGCGCAGGGAAGATATCCTCGAGAAGATCGATACGTTGTTAAAAGAACTTGACGACCTCAAACCGAAGGCGCAGCAAGCACAACACGACCTTCAAGATCAGGAAACAAAACTTTCGATCATCACAGAATCGCTTGCCGGCAATAGTGATTTGCTAGGACAAAAGTCGTCTGCGTTCAATGAGCAGAATATTTTTTTCCATCAGCAGGAGAACCGTGTGAAGAGCATTGACCAGGAGATCCGGTTCAAACAGGAGTCGATGGACCAAAGCAGTCAGCGAATTCAGAATAATACCGAGGAACTCACCAAGAACGAAGATGAGATCAAAATCATCATCGAAGGCACGCAGACCAACGATGATGAGCTCCTCGGCATGTACGAAGAGAAAGAAGGCATGGAGAAAGGACTGAGTGAAGCTGAAAAAGAATACTACGAATCGCGAGGAAATATCGATGCCATCGAAAAAGAGCTTCGCGAGATCCAGCACACGCGTCAGAGCATCGACAGTACTTTGATGGAATTGCAGAACGCGTTGAACGAAAGCAAAATTCAACTCAACTCGGTGAAAGAGCGTCTCTCGGTTGAGTTCAATGTCGACCTTGATTCCGTGATCGGGCACGCGACACCGGAAGAAACAGAAGCGCTTGCGAAACTCGATGAAGACAAATTACGACATGATGTGAGTCGCATTCGCGAGAAGCTTGACAATATGGGTCCGATCAACCCGATGGCCATGGAGGCTTACACCGAGATCAAACAACGCAATGATTTCATCCTCGCGCAAAAAGAAGATTTGCTCAAAGCGAAAGAATCTCTTTTCAATACGATCTCGGAAATCGAAGGCGTTGCAAGCCAGACTTTCATGGACGCGTTCAACAAGATCAAGGAACATTTCATCCGTGTATTCCGCTCGTTGTTTACAGAAGGAGATGAGTGTGATCTGAAACTCGTTGATCCAAACAATCCGCTCGACTCAGACATCGACATCATTGCAAAACCGAAAGGAAAACGACCTTTGACGATCAACCAGCTGTCAGGCGGGGAGAAGACTTTGACCGCTACAGCATTGTTGTTCTCCATGTACCTGCTGAAGCCAGCTCCATTCTGTATTTTCGATGAGGTTGACGCTCCGCTCGATGACGCTAACATCGATAAGTTCAACAACATCATTCGCACGTTCAGCAAAGACAGCCAGTTCGTCATCGTAACGCACAACAAGCGCACCATGACTTCAACTGACGTGATCTATGGAATTACGATGGTGGAGAAAGGAATTTCGAGAGTGGTGCCGGTGGATTTGCGCGAATTAGCTTAGGCTTAGAGCTGAAAGCTAAAAGCCAAACGCTTTAACAGTGCGACTTATCGATAGAAGCCTTGATTGCAAAATTATAAGCCTGGAGTGATTCAGGCTTTTTTGCTTATCCCAATCGGGTTGCCCCATCACGTTCTTAAAACACAAACCTGTTAGGACAATCGTAGTACACGTATCGCTGAACCCTCGCAAGCTTTCAGCTTTTAGCTTTTAGCTTTGAGCTCCATTGAGTAACTTCGAATCCCATCCCACAGCTTACGTTATCCGTTTAGTCGTAGCTTAAGTTGCTTTCCGTTCCTTGCGGTTATGGAGTAATTACCTAAATTTAGAAGTGTGTGTTTTCTATTATGACGCGATTTCTACTGCTCTTTTTGTTCCTCTCTCCGACTCTCGCTTTCTCACAAAACCAGATCGTTCGCGGACATGTTGCGTCCAAATCTGATCCACAGGGAATTCCCGGAGTGAATGTATTTGTAAAGAATACAACGCGCGGAGTTGTCACCGACATCGATGGCAATTATTCCGTTGAAGTTCCCACCGGATCAACGCTCGTATTTTCATCGGTTGGTTATGCGACTCAGGAAGTTGCCGTAGGAACATTGACGAAAATCGACATCATGCTGGAAAGCGAAGAGCGCGTGCTCGATGAAGTTGTCATCACAGGTTTCCAGGAAGTTGAGCGCAAACTCTTTACCGGATCATCGGTGAATGTAAAGATGAGCGAGATCAAGGCGCCAGGTATGTCGGACGCTGGCCGCATGCTCGAAGGCCGCGTTGCCGGAGTTACCGTTGACAACGTTTCAGGAACATTTGGAACCAGTCCAAAAATCCGCATTCGCGGAAACACTTCGATCAATGGTGATACGCAACCCCTGATGGTTGTTGATGGCGTTATTCTCGAAGATCTCAACAATGTGAATGCGGATGACATTCTTACCGGGAACGCAAATACGCTCACTGCTTCGTCCATCGCAGGAATAAACCCTGATGACATCGAATCATTTCAGGTGTTGAAGGATGCTTCCGCAACAGCGTTATACGGAACCCGGGCAAAGAACGGTGTGATCGTTATCACAACGAAGCGTGGGAAAAGCGGTGTAACAAAAGTGAGCTACACGGGAAATTTTTCACTGAACCTCCGTCCTACTTACCGAAGATTCGACATCATGAACTCTGCCGATGAGATGTCGGTGTATCGCGAGATGTATGAGAAGGGATTGATCGATATCACCACCTCCGTGAAGGCGCAAAACTATGGCGCCATGGGAAAGATGTTCTCCCTCATCTCCGACCATCAACTGAATTGGGGTCCTGGCGGGACACTCAATGAGGAGTATCTCAATCAATATGAAAATGCCAACACCGACTGGTTTGATGTGTTATTCAAAGACTATTCATTGCAGCAACAGCATTCGCTCAGCTTCACCTCGGGAACCGATAAGCACAACAGCTATTATTCGTTGAGCTACCTGAATGATGCAGGTCAATCCATTGCTGATCATGTGAAACGATACGCGGGTACCGTGAAGAACACGTTCCTTTTCTCTCCGAAATTTTCGCTCGATCTGAAGCTCACAGCGAACTATCGTCAACAACGCGCACCGGGAACCCAAAACCGCGACTTCGATCCGATCACCGGGCGATTCAGGAGGGACTTCGACATCAACCCACTCAGCTATGCGCTGAACACGAGCCGTTCGATCAGGCCATATGATAGCGATGGGAACCTAGAATACTTCAGAAGAAACTATGCGCCATTCAATATCCTGAAAGAGCTCCAACTCAACTATATCAACATCACCGTATCGGATGTTTCCACGCAAGCAGACCTTACTTACAACCTGAGTGATGACTTTACATTCCGAAGCGCGATCCAGGGACGTCATGCAGAAACGCAGCGCGAGCATATCATTCACGAGGATTCAAATCAGGCTGAAGCATATCGCGCCAATGGAACGCAATACATCCAGGATTCAAATCCATTACTATTCAGAGACCCTGATGATCCAGGCGCGCAGCCCAAAGTTGTTCTTCCTGAAGGCGGTTTCAACAATGTGACTTCCGATGAACTCAATTATTTCTATACTCGAAACAGCATCAACTGGTCGCATACGTTCAATGAACACCACAGCGTCAACGTACTGGCCGGCCAGGAGATCAAGTTCACCAACCGCCAAAGCCGAAGGGTGGACGGGATCGGTGTTGTTTACGAGAATGGCGGAATTGTTCATACCGACCCCTTGATGATCGACTTTCTCAATCGACAAGGCATTCAAACTTATGCGCTCGGAATCGATCGCGAACGGTTTGCCGGAACATTTATCAATGCTGCTTATTCTTTCCGTGAAAAATATGTTTTTAATGGCACAGTGCGCTACGATGGTTCGAACCGTCTTGGAAAAAGTCGTGATGCCCGGTACCTGCCGACCTGGAACGTGAGTGGTGCGTGGAATATCGATAAAGAATCATTTTTCAATTTCTCATGGTTGTCTTATCTGAAACTGCGTGGCACCTATGGCCTGACTGCAAACCTTGGTCCGAATACGAGCGCATTATTGAATCTGCGCTCAGGGGTAACGTTGCGCCCAACCGATGTAGAGTCGTATCTATACATCCAAGACCTGGAAAATCAAAATCTCACCTGGGAAAAACTCAAGGAGCTCAATGCCGGATTCGATTTTGGACTCAAGGAGAACAAGGTGACGGGCACAGTTGATTTTTACAGACGCGATTGCTTCGACCTGATCGGTGTGCTTCAAACAAGTGGCGTTGGCGGAAATGCCTATAAAACCGGCAACTACGCTGACATGAAAACGCGTGGCGTTGAATTCTCGATCAACACCGTCAACCTGAAATTAAACGATTTCACGTGGTCAACCAGCTTTAATGTGGGATACAACCGCGACCGGATCACACGCCTGGAATTCAATCCGCGACTTGGCGATGCCATTGTTCAGGGCGGTGCAGCTGTACTCGGTGGACCGCGCAGGGGATTGTTCTCAACGCGATTTGCGGGCCTCGACTCGCGTGGCATTCCAACGTTTTATGGAGATAATGGAGAGATCGTGTACAATTTCGATTTACAGGATCGCGATAACATTCGTGACATTCTCAAATATGAAGGCCCTGCCGAACCACGTGGCGCAGGAGGCCTGAACAACGTTTTCTCTTATCGCGGATTTTCATTGAATGTTTTTATCTCGTATAAATTCGATTACAAGATCAGGCTGCGCGATTCGTTCAGTCCACGTTACACTGACTTCAGCAGCATGACGAAAGATTTCGTGAACCGCTGGGTAGTTCCCGGAGATGAACAGTACACCGACATTCCGGTGATTCTCGATCAGCGTGTGCTTACTACGGAAAGTGCCGACTACCAAAGCGCATACGACCTGTACAACAAGAGTACTGCCCGCGTGGCTGATGGGAGTTATGCGCGTCTTAAATCGGTGCGGATGTCGTACGTGATCCCTGCGCAATGGCTGAAGAAGATCCGCGCAACGAACGCCTCGATCACGGTTGAAGCGCAGAACATGGCGCTGTTATATTCCGACAAAAAACTGAATGGACAGGATCCGGAGTTTTTTGCCGCGGGTGGTGTTGCCTTGCCTCAGCCACGATTGATCACCACATCATTAACCCTGGGCTTCTGATATGAAACGATACAACATTTCAAGGATTGGTTTGATTACCTCGCTGTTGATCACTTTGGGTGGTTGTAATCATTTCCTCGAAGAGAAGCCTGATACCCGGGTCGAATTGAATAACGTGGAGAAGGCTGCTCAGCTCCTGACCAACGCCTACTCCAATGCAAGCTACAGTTTTACCGAGTGGATGAGTGACGATGTATCCACCTTCACGCTCGGTACACAAAAACTTGTTGAACAAAATCAGATGTTCAAGTGGGACGATCCCACCAGCGTGAACCAGGACACACCGGCTTACTTCTGGCAAGCTACGTATGATGCCATTGCACATGCCAATGAAGTGCTTGCCGTGATCGATCAAATGCCTGGTGACGAGGGGCGCAAGAATGCCGTAAAAGCCGAAGCTTTATTGACAAGAGCGTACGGTCATTTTATGCTTGTCAATCTCTTTGGCAAACATTACAACGACCAAACAAGTGACGATGATTTAGGAGTTCCCTACGTAAAAACGCCTGAGAAACAATTCATCAAAAAATATGACCGGCCAAGTGTCGATGATGTTTATGACGATGTTGAAGACGATTTGTTAGCAGGGCTTGAACTTGTCAACGACACGTATTATGCGAATTCAGGAAAATATCACTTCACACGAAATGCGGCATTGGCATTCGCATCTCGATTTTACCTGTTCAAAGGCGAGTACCAGGAATGCATTGACTACAGCACTGAATTACTGGGCTCGAATCCCGATCAGTTTGTAAAAGATATTCCGGCTTTGCTTCGACAGCGGGTCAACGAGCAGGACTACATTCGCCTTTACCATGCACCTTCAGATGCCAGCAACATTCTGCTGATACGCCAGGTATCCAATTTCCATATTCCGAGTCTTGGCTACTGGCCATCGAGTGTCCAATACGGACAGATCTTCCGCAGCAATCCGTGGAACCTCACCGATCAACGTGAAAACCCAGCGTGGATCGCAGGCAGCACGAACGGTGGCGGGCTTGCCGCAACCAAGTTTGAGTTTCTGTTCGAACGTTCGAGCCTGACCTCAAACGTTGGCTTGAACTATACCATTGCATTGGGTTTTCGCGGAGAAGAAGTGCTCCTCAATCGCGCTGAGGCATACATCTACAGGAACCGTATCTCGTCAGCGTATGCTGACCTGCAATTGCTTGCCAACAAAAGATACGATGGCGCTGCCCCCGTAAACGCTACGACATTAAAAATTTACGGATCGAATGAGCGGGTGAACGCACTTCAATATTGTATTGACGAAAGACAAAAAGAATTTATGCATGAAGGATTGCGGTGGTTCGACATCAAGCGATACGGAATCATTGTTCGCCACACCCTGGATGACGGAACGGTGATCCGGTTGAATGATGATGACGATCGGCAAGTGCTGCAGATCCCTCAAGCTGCCATCGATGTTGGTGGTTTGAAACCTAACCCAAGATAGATTCACTATGAAAACGAAAATACTTTCTTTGACGTTGATCGCGGTGACTTTGGTTATGGCGCCTGCGTGCTATCCTGAGGAGGAGCTGCATGTTCCGATAAAAACTTATCCAATATCCGAAGATGCGCTGGACGAATACATCCAGGAAAATTTCATAGACGAGTACGGTATTGCCGTGCGTTACCGGTATGTTGACCGCTATGTCGATCAAACGAAACGCGTAACGCCTCCGAAGCTTGAAGTAGTTCGCCCCATGCTCGACTTCCTTACGGATCTCTGGATCGAACCATTCTCTGATGTAGAGAACGGTGACGCCTTTTTCAGATCGCACGTTCCTGCAGAAATTGTTTTCATCGGTTCTACGATTTTCAATGGCGATGGAACAGTTACCCTGGGAACGGCCGATGCTGGAGCCCGCATCACGTTAACTGAAGTGAACAACATCGATGTCGACAATCGCGCATGGATATTCCGCCAACTGGGAACAATCTATCACGAGTTCGGGCACATCATGCATCAGCGACATAACCTTCCTCCGAACTGGCAGAACATTTCGCCTCAAGGATATACGTCTGCCGGTTCTTGGTATAACCTGACAGATGAGGAAGCATTGGCGCGTGGTTTTGTTTCTCCTTACGGAACAAGTTCTTTCAACGAGGACTTCGCTGAATGTGTGGCTTTTATTCTGTATGATCCCGACTTCTATTCAAAATATATCACTGACGAAACAAATTGCACGACAGCCGATTGTCAGGCAAGAAATGACGGGCGTGCCAAGATCAGGCAGAAATACAACGCAATTCTCGCTCACTACAAACAAGCTGTTGGCGTTGATTTGCTCAAGGTCAGGGATGAAGTTCAGGCAAAGTTAAATTAATGAAAAGGGTACTTTTAAATATCTTGTGTTTTGGTTTTTTCATCGTAGCGTGCAACGATGATGACAACCAGATCTTCGAAAAATCTGCGGATGAACGTGCAGCCGAAGCGATTGCCTCATTGAGAGCCGATCTGACAGAACCGGAAGATGGGTGGTTTATCAAGTACAGACCGGTTGATGGCTCCGGCAGCTACTATGCGGTGTTGGAATTTGACGACAATGGTAAAGTGACCATTACCTCAGATGTAGGAGCCGATGATGGCAAGTTGTTCAAACAAACCGTTGGATACCGGATCGATAACTCATTAGGTCTTGAACTGATCATTGAAAACTATACCTTCTTCCAATATCTGTATGAACTCGATGACGCTACTTTCAGCGCGGAGTACGAATTCAATTTTGTGAACAAAACGCCTGACGACCTGCTCGTATTCACCAGCAAGACCGATCACGGAACACCTACCACGCTGGTGCTCACACCCGCTGATTCAGAAGCACGTCAGCTGGGACAAAAGCCGTCTTCGCTTGTTGAAAGTTATAATAAACGGATCAACAACTTCACGCAGCCGTCTTCGAAAATAGTTTTCAATGATCGCGATCTCGCAGTATACCTCACGCTCGATAAAGACAAGCGCATAGCTGATTTCAATTATGTTTCATCCAAAGCGGATGTAGCCAATGGTGTGGCTGTCGACCTGACAACCGGTTATCATTTCTTTAAAGACTCAATTGTATTTGAGTCACCACTCGATGTTGACTTCAATGGCGAGTCGGTGTTCATCAAGCATCTCGCGTTGAATGACGCTGTCGATTCGAATTTCGAATTTTGCACGGGCAAACAGATCACACACCAGGTGATCCATGGAAAAACATCAACCGGTGAAGCGATCGAATTCCAGCCCACAAT
>CBHROW010000197.1:0-10014 GCA_966080355.1 uncultured Chryseosolibacter sp. | reverse complement strand
GTGGCCAAGCGGCCCCGGAGCGACAAAAAGATTTAATCGAAGTGATGGTGTTGGAGGTTCTGGCGAGCTTTCCCCGGACAGTAGTGATATCGAACACTGAATGTCGAAGTAAATCGAAACTTCATCATTCAGTGTTCGTTGTTCATTATTCGATATTTTTAAGTTATATAGAACTCACTCTCCTGGATCACCGACAGGCTCGCCAGGTTGAATACTTAAGCCCTTACCGCATCAGCGTAAGTATCGTAGCCGCTACCAAAAGCATAGCCAGGTGATAGCCCGTGTTGATGAAAAATAATTTCCAGCTTTTGTTTTCCCAGGCCACCACACCCAAATCAACCGGTACATAAAACCCGAGCCAGGTGAAGATCGCAGCGTTGAGAATGATTGCAGATGCCGAAGCCTCTTTCATGTCTGGCACGAAGCTCCATGCAGCCATGTTGTGAGCAAAGACGAAAGCCATCAGGAAATTTCCGATCACCATAATGATCATTCCTTTTGCTAACGCTCCGGAAGGTGGTTTTTGGGTAAGATCGAATCCATTTTCCTTTGCCCAGGCTTTTCCGAATAGTGGAGTATACCACAGAAATCCGAGAATGAAATTGGCAACAACAGCCACAAGAATAGCAACGTAATTGATTTGAATCATAGCTATGAGATTTAAGGTTTAAGTCAAATTTGCAAATTAAAATTCAAAAATGCATTCCTATTCAACCTCGTTAGTTCTCGTGGCGAGTTTATCATCCACAAGGTGAAGCAGGAAATAGTGGAGGTTTTGGTCATCGGTGAGTTCAAGTTTTTTCTTGAGGCGGTATTTTGCTGTTTTTACGCTTGCATCCTCAATGTTGAGAATGCCGGCAATTTCACGGTTAGTAAGATTCATTCGCACAAGGCCCGCGAGCCGTTTGTCGGTGATGGTGAGATTGGGATGATCTTTGTTGAGTCGCTCAAAAAAACCGGTGTGGATCTGGCTAAAATATGAGTTGAAATTGTCCCACTCTTTTTCAAGGGACCTGTTGACGTGGATGGTGCTCAACACGTGTTGGATATCCGCACCTCCCGACTCATGTTTTATTTTTCGCAGGCTGTCTTCCACTTCGGTAAGCCCATTGTTGATGTAGATCATTTTCAGCGCTTGCTGACGGAGGTCGTTATTCTGCTTTTCGAGTTTTTCCTGCAGCTCGATATTTTTAAGCTGCTGTTTTCTTTGCTCATTCTGATAAAATAGAACAACGCCAGCCATGATGAGCATGGCGATCAATGCAGCGGAGATCATATACACCCGGAAAAGCTCGGTCTCTGCGCGATGGAGCTCAGCTTCATTTTTCAACGATGAGAGTTCGCGCTCTTTCTCCAGGGTTTCCAACTCGATTCGGAGGTTACTGAATTTTTCCAGGTTGCTCTCGTTGTAGATAGAATCACCATATGCATGTTGAAGCTGGATGTAAGCATAAGCGGAATCAACTCGTTTTTGTGCCAGAAATGATTCATGAAGTGTTTCGGCAGCTTCAACGACTGCATCTTTGCTGTTGATGGCCCTCGCGATCTGCAAAGCTTTTCTCGCGTTGATGATGGCGCTGTCGTAACGGTGGAGTTTCTCATAATAGTTTGCGAGATTATTATAGAGGATCTCCGCCTGGTAGCCGACATTTGCAGCTTGTGCCCGATGAAGCCTGCGGATGGCCTCGCGCGGTTTCCCCATTTCAATCAGCACCCCGCTGATGTTTACCAACGTACGTGTGGTGATCCCGGCAAACTCAGGATTGACCGAGTCAACAGTCGACATCGTTTTTTGATAGTACATCAGGGCACTATCATAATTTCCCTTTTGCCTGTACACATTTCCAATGGCGTTATAGGAATAGCACATGCCTTTTTGATTATTTGATTTGCGGTCGATATCTAGCGCCTGAAATGCGTACGTCAAAGCCTCCGGATATTTTTTCATTAAGCTGTAAACCGTGGCGAGATCAGAAACGATGCTTGCTTTCAAGTCGTTAGAGACCACGCCTTGATCTGCAACTTTCTTAGCCTGAAGGAAATATTTCAACGCTTTCGGATAGTCAGCCTGCGCGCCATACACCGTTCCGATATTTAAAAGGCCACTACTGATATATTCTATATTTCTTATCTGTTTAAAAATTTCTGTAGCTGATTCGAATTCCGCGCGCGCGCGGGCGTGATTGTTCAGTTGCGTGAATACCGATCCCAGATAAAGGTGCACTAACCCCGCTTCGAGTGACTGGGGCATGAGATCGTCAGTGATACTCAGTGCTTCGAATAATTTTCCGGAAGCGGAATCCAGCTTGTTTTGCGTGAGAAATGCGAGGCCCATAAGAATATTTCCCTGGGCACGATGTCGTTGATCGTTTTTCATCGCAGCCATTTTGTTCAGATGCCGACCTCTGAACAGCAATGAGTCTGCCGATAATGTTTTGTTTTCAACGCTTTTCAGGAATAATGCATCCGGTGATTGCTTCGTGATGCCTTGCGCGAAGTTGTGGAGGGTAACGAGGTAAATTGCAAAAGCAACACCCCTACGAATGAACTTAGAAGGAAACATCGACTTATATTTTCGTGATGAAACAGAGTGGGGGCTCTCTGCTTGCTGAAGTTACTTAACTTTGTTACGAAAATATCTGTGCAGAAGGTTCATTTTTTAATACCCCTTTTTTTGTAGATTTTTAAAATTCACCCAGACCGAGATGAGAAATTTCAGAATGTATGTGCTATTGGTAGTTTTTCTTCTGGCAGCGAGTTCTTCTTACTACATCTCGACACTTGAAAGAGAGCGAAGGGATATGAAAGAAGACCTGATTGAACTATCGAAGATCAAATACGGATTGTTCAATGTGGATGAGTGGAAAAAGATTCTCGCTTCGATCATCACCAAAAAAGTTGAAGAGTTGAATCTTCAAGGCGGTGATCGCGAGGCCATGCGAAAAAAAATCTCAGCGTTGCTGTATAAAGTCATTGATGATTTTGAAGGGCGATATTACAAGCAGAAATCGCGTTCGCTGCGAGGCATCCTGGAGAGTACGGTTACATCCATGTTCGGTGCGTTTGATACCATACGAAAGGACGTTCCGAAGTTCACTGATCAGATCCTGGATTTTATGAACGATCCGGCAAACCGGAAAGCGGTGCGGGGTTACATCATCGACAAACTCAATACCTATGCGGATAATACATTCTCGCAAATGGACTACACCGTGCGGGATGAAATTCTCGGGAGGTATGATTTTGCAAACCGTGACGCAGCGATCGATAAGCTGAGCGAACGCATCCACGTTTTGGATTCACGGACACTACCGGTCAAGCTTGCAGTATTATTGCTGACTATCGTTGTGATAGTTGCAATTTTCATCGCGAAGAATTTGAGCAAGCCTGAACTTGTGATGTTGGTACTGATCAGTTTTGTTTTGTTAGCCGAAGGCCTGGTCCTTCCGATGATCGAGATCGATGCGCGGATCTCCCGTATGTCATTCACTTTATTGGGTGAAAATATCTTATTCGCAGATCAGGTTCTTTACTACAAGAGTAAAAGTATTCTGGAAGTCGTGCAGCTGATGTTGACACAATCGCGGTGGGATGTTTTCGTGGTTGGAATTCTTGTTTTGATCTTTAGTGTTCTTTTTCCGGTGAGCAAGTTGGTTGCCAGCGTCATTTATGTATATGCGGAAGAGCTTCGTGCAAATAAACTGATGCGTTTTCTCGTTTTCAAAACCGGGAAGTGGTCGATGGCAGACGTGATGGTAGTGGCGATCTTTATGTCGTACATCGGTTTTTCCGGCATCATCACGGAGCAATTAAAGCAGATCGAAAGTCTTGCCAGCGGGATTGATATACTCACCACAAATAAATCGAGCTTGTTGACCGGGTTTTTCTATTTCACCTCATTTGCAATCTTTAGCCTCGGAGTGACGAGCAAGCTGGACGCGCAAACAGGAACTACTCTTTCGCATCGTTGATCTCGAGCCAGTATCCATCCGGGTCCTGCAACCAGATCTGCTTCACGCCATCTACACGGTTGGTGATGCTGTTCTTCTTGCCATTCACATCTTCGAAAGGAATGTTGTTCTTCATTAAGATCTGCGTGAAGGCGGGAACTGAGGCAACACTGAAGCACGTGTGTTGATTCTTGAAATATTCTTTTGGCTTATCTGCGCCTTCAATAACGTGCATGGCTACACCATCCCCGATCTTATACCAGGTGTGCTTGCCATCGTGGAATGGCTCAGGAATCGTATCGAGGCCGAGGATTTTCTCGTAGAAGCCGCGCGTCACTTTGAGGTTCCTGACAAAAATTGCCGTGTGGTTGATTCGCGCTTTGGGTTTAACATCCTGCGACCTGCATAGCGTGAAGGAAGTAACAAATACAATAACGAGTACAATGCGGAGCAATTTCATATGGAGACGATTGTCGTTTTCCATCCAATATATGCCATAAAACGGCAATCCTCGTAAAACATCGGATGAAAACCGTAATTTGGTGTTGATCGGTACCCTGCATGGAATTCACTTCATTACATTTTATTTCCACTTTGCTCCCGGCCGAAAAATTAAGTGCAATGAACGCACTGAAGCGGTTGGACCCTTTGCTGACGAAAATATTACAAGCTGAATTGTCCGCGGGAAATCGCATCGTGTCTGTACGTGAATCTCGGCTAACGATTTTACTGAGCCGCCCTTTTCATGCCAGCTATAAAACCCATTACCTAACCCGTGAAATGAGAATCGACCCGCACGACAGCGGTGAGGCCTACCTTGTCAACGGGCAAACATTGATCGCTCCTATTGAGAACATTTCTGCGTAAACCGCGACCGGATTTTTTTGAATACAGGCACAGCGGCAAAAACCGGTATTAGTTTTGTCGCCCGCCTTATTGCGTGTAAGTTTGTGGCCGCTAACTATCCAGTCAATGAAATCGAAAGTGCTGACCCTCGTTTTTTGTCTTGTCCTCATGTCTGATCTTTTTGCTTGTGAGATCTGCGGCTGTGGTAACAACCAGTTTCAGATCGGGCTGCTGCCGAACTTCACGAAAGGCTTCTTTGGCTACCGTTATGCAGCGACACGGTTCAGCTCGCAAGTAAAAAACGAGCCAGGCGAATTCAGTAACGACCACTATCGCACGATGGAGATCTGGGGCGGCTACAGTGTTAAGAAGTTTCAACTCATCGGATTTCTTCCTTATACATTTTCAAAAAAACAAACGGACGATGGAACCATCATCGCCAATGGCCCAGGCGACTTGATGCTGCTGGTGAATTATCGATTGCTCGATAACGGAACCACTGCGCGTGCTCAACATCAGCTTTTCGTTGGCGCTGGCGTGAAGTTCCCCACCGGTAGGAATTCTGTTGATCCACTCGATCCTGAATTCAACGTTGGTGATTTCAACTCCCAGGCCGGCACAGGCAGTACGGACTATCTGATCACCGCTACGCATAACATGATGTGGAGATCGATGGGCGTTATTACCAACGCAGCCTATCGCATGAACGGAGAAAATCATCGTCACTATCGGTTTGGAAATCGCATGTATCTCAGCTCATCAGTTTATTACTCGGTTGAGAAATCGAAATTCAACATCAAGCCGAATGTCGGATTGAATTTTCAATCGAATGCCATCAACAAATTTGAAGGTGCTGCCGTGGAAGACAGCAATGGGTTTGTATTGAATGCAACGGCCGGGGTGAATCTGATGCTGAAGCGGCTCGGACTAAACGTTTCAGGCTTCTTGCCAGTTGCACAGAATTTCTACGATCATCAAACCCAAATGAAATCGCGGTTCATTGTCGGCTTGACGTATTCCCTGTAGCAATCTATTTTTTAACGTTAGAGCTTTAGGCGGAGCGTCACGCCTGTTGAATGCGGTGTGGCGTTGAGGCGGACGGACAATTGCTGAAGCTTACGCTCATATCGTCCTTTGTTAATTCCTCCGATTATCCAAAAGGGAACGCCAACTCCTACGGCCAGGTTACCCACGAGCCATGCCACCGCGCCACCGGCTCCATTTCCACTGGATTGCGTTGTTGTTTGTCCGTAGCTGTTGGTGGTTGTGGTGTATGAGGAATTGGCCACGGTCACCAGTCCTGCAATCGCGACTCCCGTACCAACCAGGGTCAAGGCCATGCCTGTCGATTTCATCCGCCTGTATTTTTCAACTTTCAACATGTATAGCGCTTTGTTCTCATCAAACTGCGCGTACGACTGAAAAGCGATCAGGAAAAGGAAAATAGCGGCCAGGAGGGTTTTCATTGGTATTGATTTTCACGAAAGTACGTGGTTTTAAGTAACATTTACAATTCAGTCGTTTGGTCGCTTTATACAATCAACACATAAAAGGCGAACCTCAAAAATTTTCGATTCGCTCAACCGTCTCAGGCAAAACTCGAAATGTTATGAAGAAAATGATCGTGTTGGTAGCTTGTGTTGTATTAAGTTGGAGTTCAGCCTGGAGCCAGGGCAAGCCGCCTCATCCGTTCGCTGTATTCCGGAAGGGAGTGATCGACCACAATCTCTTAGGAGCCATGCAGCAACTCAAAAAAGATTCGGCAGCATATGTAAACGATCGCGCTACACGTAAAGTGTATTTCGAATTTCTAGTACAACTATACAATCTGGTTGGTGACTACCGCGCGGCTTTGCAAGCAGAAGAAGCGATGTATGAGGCCACCGCGGAGAAGGGCATGTATCGGCCGGAACGGACCGACCAGGCAGACTCTTCTCTGTTGGCGGGCTGTACTCCGCGCGATGCGGTTGATGTTATAGCTACCGCTGCAAAAACACGACAGATCATTATTGTGAACGAGGAGCATCGAACAACTGCACATCGGGCACTCACTTTCAATTTGCTGAAACAGTTATACCAGGAAGGCTTCCGTTACTTCGCCCCAGAGACCATCACTGCAGTAGATTCGTTATTGCAAACTCGCGGATACGCAACGCACAACACGGGCTTTTATTCTTCTGATCCCGTTTTTGCCGATGTCATCCGTGAAGCGATCAAGATTGGGTACACCGTTGTGCCTTATGAATTCGAAGGCAGGTGTGCGTTTGCAGATGCAGACTCCTGCCAGGATGAGCGCGAACGCATGCAAGCTCAGCACATTCAAGACCGAATTTTGAAAAAAGATCCGCGTGCAAAAATTCTCATGCACGTTGGTCGCAGTCATGCTGCCAAAACTGATTATGCCGGGCATTATAGGCTCATGGCCTGGCATCTTCGTTCGATCACCGGAATCGACCCATTCACGGTTGAGCAGGTATTTTATTCACCTTATGAAAATCAAAAACGCGAACTGCCTGACTACAGGCTTGCAGATCGATTGCATCTCATGCTGCGAGTGCCAACGGTATTTCAGCGGAACGATGGAACGTTCTTTACTATCGATGGCTATGACCTTCAGGTTTTCACCCCAAGACCGCAATACCGAAATGGCCGCCCCGACTGGCTTGCAAAAATGAGACGCGAAGTACGGATCGATACACAGCGATTGGGTTTAAGGGTTCATCGGGGGTTTTTTGCTGGTGAGAAGCCACTTGTCATCGAAGCACAACTTCGAAATGAATCCGATGAATCGATCCCGCTTGATCAAATTATAGTCCGTCCGAACGATCCGCTGCCAACGCTGATGCTTCATGCAGGTGAATACTTCATCCGTGCGAAAAATGAGTCTGGAAAAATTACTGCGGAATACAAGTTAACAGTCAGTTGAAACTTCTTAGCCCGTGGAACTATTAAGGCCGGTCGGTTGTAATTATGTCACAAACCTAAAAACATGGAACAATCAGCAATCTTTATTGAAATGGCGATCAAAGCGTGGAATGTTCAGATCTCACGTGCAGACAAATTTTTTGATTCACTCGCTGACGCGGACTTTGAAAAAGAGATCGCGCCTGGAAAGAACCGCGTCATCTATCTGCTGGGACATCTTGTAGCCGTAAACGATGGAATGATTTCACTATTCGGTTTGGGCGACCGGGGATTTGCAAAGTACGATGACGTGTTTGTTAAAAACCCCGACCGATCTATCGCCTCGCTACCTGAGGGGAAAACGCTGCGTGACGAGTGGAAGCGATCCAATGCGCAACTTTCTTCATTGTTTTCCAAGATGACGCCCGCTGATTGGTTCGGCCGCCACAACTCGATGACAGACGAAGACTTGAAAAAAGAACCTTCGCGCAACAAACTCAGCGTGCTGCTCAACCGAACCAGTCACGTGGCCTATCATCTCGGCCAGTTGGTGCTCGCGAAAAAGAATTGATCTTGTTTACAACAAAGCCTTGCTCCGATAACTCGTTGGCGAGGCTTTGTATTTTTGCCTGAATGCGGTTGCGAAGTATTCCAGGCTGTTGAAACCCGACAAAACAGCTACGTCTGAGATCTGCAATGAAGTGTTGTTCTTCAAGAGCATTTCACCATGTTTTAATCGAACGTTATGGAGGAATTGATGCGGAGAATAGCCCGCGAACTGTTTGAAGATCCGGCTGAAATGAAAAGGACTCACGCAGCAGTGTTCTGAAATTTCCTTGAGAGAAATGTCCGTTGTAAAATTGTTGATGATATATTCCTTGGCTGCCTCCACGATCCGCAGGTGATGGCTTTTCATTGAGTTGCCAGGCGCGATATCCCCGTTCTCGATGTCAAGTGCCGAAAGGACATGATACAAGAACTCGAGCACGAGATTATCTATTTCGAGTTTTCCGGCAGTTGGCGCCCGTTGTGCAATTTGAAAATGCAAATACTCGGTTTCGGCAGTCGCTTTCAGCATCAGTGACAGGATGTTTGAATTTGAAAAGAAGAAGGAGTGTTTCAGGTTCAGATCTTCCACGAACCCTTGATAGAAATCATTGGTAAAGTTAAAGATGGAGCAAGCTCCGGCTGAAGGGCGCAAACTGTATTCATAGTTCGGCTTATCGATCACAATGTGGCCGGTGTGCATGTCATAGCGATCTCGTGAAAGATCAAACAGAAAATTTCCGGTCCTTACAAACACAACGCAAAGACAATCGTTAAAACCTTTGGTGGAATTTGAATCTCCCGCAAAGGCGTATTCCCAGTTCTTAATCTCATAAAAGTCCGACCGGAAAAGATAGCTTGAGCTTACCTTTTCCACATGCGTCACCTTAAATGCGGTATTTGGAGTCGTCATTGAGATTGATTGATGCAATATCGCACGAATTCGACTTTGTTTTCTTTGAAATCTTGCTCAATAGAAATTGAAGATCGCAAGAATTCGAAGGTTCGCCCGATGCGTCATGCGTATCATTGCGATGAATTGAAAATAAGCGCAATGAAAACCGTACTTTCAACCTTTGTCTTTTTTCTCATCGTTAATTCAAATCAGGCTATGGATCATGTTATTGAAATCCGATCGTACAATCTCAAGCCAGGCACGCGTGAACATTTTCACCAGATCGTCAATGAAGAAGCCATTCCCATGCTGAAACGCTGGAACCTAAGCGTGGTTTCGTACGGACCTTCGTTGCATGACGCAAATTCATATTATCTCGTCCGGGAATATGCAAGCGTAGACGAGATGAACAAAAGCGAAGATGCATTTTACGGCAGCGAAGAATGGAAGAAAGGGCCGCGTGAAAGGATCTTATCGATGATAGACAATTACGTAACCATTGTTGTATCGCGCGATTTTTTTGAACGTGCGCTAAACCCAGGAGGTGACCCGTTGGCAGATCCAGGATCAGACTTGAGCGTGCTTAGCGAACTAAATAAACAGTTCATCCGCAATTATGTGAACATGGACAGCGCAGCGCATGGTAAGATCATCAGCAAAGATTTTGTTTGTATCGAGAATTCCGGTGCTATTGTAGGCCGCGAAGCCTATCTCAAAGATTGGGCGACCTCTTATCGCGACAGCAAATTCACGTCATTCGCATCCACAGAGGAGTTCATTCGCATCTTTGGGAATACCGCCCTTGTTCGTTCTAAATCGTATTATACTAATAACGCTGGTGGAAAAACTATCAAAGGTGAATCCATCTACACG
>CBHROW010000196.1:0-10021 GCA_966080355.1 uncultured Chryseosolibacter sp. | reverse complement strand
GGTCGTAGCGTAAACAAAAATTCGAAGATTTTTTTCGATTCTAAAATTTCCCCGGACAGTAGTGATCAGAAATCAAAAATCTTCTAATACTTCTCTTCCTGGTTTGGAAAATCTTTCTTCTTCACATCCGAGACGTAACTCTTCACCGCTCCCGTCACGACCGAGTCGAGATCCGCATAGCGCCTGAGGAATCGTGGTTTGAATTCTTTGGTAATGCCGAGCATGTCTTGCATGACAAGTACCTGGCCATCAGCGTCCGGGCCTGCACCTATGCCAATGGTTGGAATTTGAATTGATTCAGAAACTTTCTTTGCGAGGGCAGCTGGAATTTTTTCAAGCACGATGCCGAAACATCCGCACTCGGCAAGAAGTTTTGCATCGTCTATCAGCTTTTGTGCTTCGGCTTCTTCTTTGGCGCGAACGGTGTAGGTTCCGAACTTGTAGATCGATTGAGGTGTGAGACCGAGGTGCCCCATCACAGGAATGCCTGCGCTCAAAATCCTATCAACAGATTCTTTAATCTCCTTTCCGCCTTCAAGTTTTACGGCATGCGCGCCAGCTTCTTTCATAATTCGGATGGATGAACGAAGTGCTTCTATCGAGCTGCCCTGATATGTACCAAACGGAAGATCGACTACAACCAAGGCCCGTTTCACAGCGCGAACAACAGACGCTGCGTGATAGATCATTTGTTCCAGGGTGATAGGCAATGTAGTCTCATGCCCTGCCATGACATTGCTTGCGGAATCGCCAACAAGGATCACATCAACACCGGCACCATCTATGATCCGGGCCATGCTGTAATCGTAAGCAGTGAGCATGGCAATTTTTTCACCCCGGTTCTTCATCTCCTGAAGTTGATGGGTGGTGATGCGTTTTACTTCGGCTTTATGGACTGACATTGGTTATACTTGCTAGAAGTTGTGAAAATTTAAGAGAGTTCAAGATTCAAAAATCCAGGCTGCAAGCTGCAAGCCACAAGCTGCAAGCGGCATCCTGTCATAGAAAGCTTCATCTGAGATATACTGCCGTTTCCCTGCCAAGACTCACTTCAACGTGATCGTTGATGGTGGTGGAAAGTTCATAGCCGGTATATTGCGGATAGACCGGGAAGAGCGTATGGCTTCGGTTTACAAGGACAGCGATCTCAATTTTTTTTACTTCGATATCGAGAAAGGGTTTGAGGCCGTAGGCGAATGTCCGTCCGGTATTGAGAACGTCATCAACCACGATGATGCATTTTTTTTGAAGCAGCTTCAATTCACAATCGAGCGTTACTTCGCTTTGTTGTGGTGCTGACTTATCGATCATCACCTTTGCCAATTTTGCCTTAAGGGGAGAGATTGATTCGAGCTCCTTCACCAGTAGCTGGGCGAGGACATATCCCTGCCCTTCAATTCCTGCCACGACCAAACTCTTTTCTTTGAAATTATGCTCGTAGATCTCGTACGCCATCCTGCGAATTTTCTGCTTCACCTGGGCAGCATCGAGAATCAAGCTTTTTTCGAGCGTCATAACTTAGTTGGGAATAGGCATTGATTTGCTATCCTTAAACGTAGAGAGAATGACCATGGATTGAAGGCTGTCAACCACATCAATATTGGAAACTTTTTCCAGCATGAGCTGTTGGTAGGCAGCGATATCGGCACAAACTATTTTCAAAATAAAATCACCAGCACCGGTAATGTGATGACATTCCACAATTTCCTCGATCTGCTTGATGGCTTTGATGAACTTATCGATGTTGTCTTTGTTGTGACCTTTCAAAGTTGCCATAACGAATGTGCTCACGCCTAATCCGACACTGCCCGGATCGATAACTGCGTGATAGCTTTTGATCACACCCGATGTTTCAAGTTTGTTGACACGCTCGAGTGTCGGAGCTGGAGACAATCCGATTTCTTTGGCGAGTTGGGCATTGGTAATATTTGAATTTGCCTGAAGGATTTCGAGAATTTTCCGATCCGTTCCGTCAAGTTTGATATTAGGTTTCATTCGATAAGGATTGATTTGCCAAATTTTATTTGGGTAAAAATAGACAAAAAGGCCAATGTGTCATCCGACTAGCGTTAATTTTTGCCGCTATCTTGCGCCTTTTTTAAGGAATGGGTCTTACCGAGAATCGGATTGCCGCCCTGGACCTGCTGCGCGGATTGGCGGCCTGCAGTGTGATGCTTTTTCATTTTACAATTAAAGAAACCATTTGTCTTTCAGACTCCAATATTTTAAAGCTCGTGGGTCAATTCGGACACTATGGCGTGCAGGTATTTTTTATGATCTCTGGATTTGTGATTCCTTACTCACAATGGAGGAAATCATACACAGTTTCGGATTTCAAGCGGTTTATGATGAAACGGATATTGAGAATCGAAATTCCGTTCCTCGCTATCATCGTTGCAGAGATCTTGCTGATCATCATAAGTTCGTTGACTCCCTGGCGGGCTGGCCTAAGCGATCGACTCGATGTTTCAAATATCCTTCTTCACATCGGTTATCTGAATGGATTTTTAGGGCGGCCCTGGCTTCTGCCTATCTTTTGGACACTGGCGATTGAATTCCAGTTCTATTTATTCATGGCATTACTTTTCAATGTCATTTTCAATTCGAAGCCGATCTATCGATACCTGATCTTTATTGCCATGGCAGGCTCTTCATTTGTTGTGTCGAATAACCTGCTTTTTCATCATTCGATCTTTTTCATCATTGGTATGCAGTTGTTTCAATTTCATACCAAATCAATATCCCGAATTGAATTCCTGACTTCGATTGGCATTTCTTTCATGTTTCTTGCCATCACTCAAAACGTCATGATCATTGGGTTGTGTACGGCAAGTTGTCTCGCGATCCTTTTTCTGGATAGGATTTCACCTTTATACTATCAAATTGGTTTGATCTCTTTCTCATTGTATTTGGTTCACATTCCGTTTGGCGGCCGTGTTTTGGCACTAGTCGAGGTTCTGACTGACAACGAAATAATCAAATCGATCGCCATTGTTATCACATTTGCAATGACATTGCTGATTGCGCGCCTTTTTTATCTGTTGATTGAAAGACCTGCGCTTATGCTCTCGAGGAAGTACTAGATCGTTATCAGGCCTTTGGCTTGCTGTGAAGTGTTGCGTTAAAAATTACAAGCGACTTTGCGAGAGTTCAGTGAAGGACACCAAGTCCGCTATCGTAGATCGCTTTTATCCGAAAGGAAGTATTTTCGACACTGAATTTTGCCCTGACAGATTCACGACCGTTCTTGCCAAGAGCTTCCGATAATTCAGGATTGTTAGCTAGTTCCAACATCGTTTGAGCCATCTCTTCAATGTCGCGATTTGGAACTAACAAGCCCGTAACACCGTCTTGCACAATCTCAACCGGGCCTCCGCAATTTGTTACGATCAATGGCCTTCCGAAGTACAATGCTTCCAACGAAGTAATCGAAAACGACTCAGACTCTGAGAAATTAAGAATGATATCAGCGAGCTTATACTCAAGCTCTACATCATCTGTAAACTCACACCAGTCGACCTTCTCATAAATATTCAGCTGCTGAGCGCGAACCTTCAGATTGTGGCGGTATTTGCGATTTTTTTCAAGGCCCATGTCGCCACCAACAAATCGCAACCTCCAGGAGGGCAGCAGCGAATGTATCCTGGCAAAAGCTTCCAACACAAAGTTCTGGCCCTTGCCTTCCATGAAGTTTGAAAGATTGAGGAAGGTCCTGACTGTGCTGTCATCGTGAGTCAATGTAGCAGGATACACTTCCTGCACCGGCAATTCATTGTACACCACGGAGATTTTCTCGTGAGCCGGAAGTTGCTGACGGACACTTTCAGAAACTGCGATGATACGTTCCGAGTACTTAATATGCATGCGCAGCCAAAAATTGAATAGCAAAGGTGGAAAACGATCAGGCACAAACCGAACGTGACAAACGTAAGGGGTACGGCTGCCAAACGCCCGGAGTACAACAGGCAGCATGTTATAAATGTCGTTAACGTGAACCAGTGAAATTGACTCACGCTTAAGCAGCCTGTTCAAGCGTATTGCATTTAGTAACAGACAAGGGAAGTAGAACACCAAATTTCCGAATGCTTTACGCACCTCAAGCATTGGCAATTCATAAATATGCGTAAACAATTTGGCTTCGATCCAGCTCCGCCCTTTTGAGTGTTTGGGGATTACGAATTGAAAGTCGAAAAAAGAATTCAGATCAAACGCTGTTCTTGTGATCGATTTCAGTGCACCAGTTACACCTATGCTATTTTCGATGACAAGGATACGTGGTTTATTGTTTCCCATCTGACGATCTTCGATGAGTAGATATTATTGCAATTTATCGCGTCCGTACTAATGCTTCAGAATAAATATTTTCTGAGTTTTTATTTTTTCCGGAGTTTTTATGACCAGAACAAAAAGACCATCACTAAAGCTACTAACATCCAGTACGTGCTGATTAAGACCTTTTGAAGAAATGGTTTCGTTCTCAAAAACCTGATTACCCCACCTGTCATATAGCGACAACGCTACATTGTCTTCTGATGCCGAAATCCACTCTATTGTCAAATTTTCGGAAGCGGGATTGGGGTAAGCGCTAAATAGCTGAACAGTTTTTTCAAGATTCAAACAGTAAACATTATTGTCGGCAGCTATATCATTTTCGAGAAAACTTGTTGCACACAAATAACCCAATCCAAGCTTTTCAAGAGTATAACTTAAGACCAAGTTATAAGGCATTGCTGGTTCAATAGGCCCTTTAATGGTTTCTCGCAACGCAACTCGGCCGCTGAAATCAAGGTGAACCGGCAAGTCATGAATGACGGTATTACCTTTATTTCGCAGTGTGATGATTACTTTGAGTGTGCCATCCGAATTCTCCACAGTCGTGAGGTAGTCGAGGGCAACATCGGGCAGCGGTTCGAGAGTCGTTATCGTTTTACTGACACTATGTTCGCAGCCTGCATTATTTTTTGCCGTTAATTCTGCCGTGAAACTGCCAAGAGAATTGAACACGTGCTCTGGCGAAGGTTCTATTGAGGTGACATCTGTATCACCGAAACGCCACGAGTAGACTGTTGCACCTGACGAGGTGTTCTGAAATCTGACGTCTAAAGGTATCGCGCCCGTTTCAGGAGAGGCACTGAATGAAGCTACAGGTAAAGATAAAACAGGAACGCTCTTGTTGATGCTATAGGAACAGCCAGAGGCAGTCGTTATTTTAAGAATGACAGCATCCTGTCCCGTTGAAGTAAATTTGAAACTAGCAGACTGTCCAAGCGCAGTCTTCCCATTTCCAAAGTCCCATTCTTGCGAGGCTATCTGCTCAGGGCCTGAGGAAATGTCAGTGAACTCGATGTCAGTGTTTACGCAATTTTTTGTAAATGAAAAGTCAGGAGTCATCCGCTGTGGTACAAAAACAGGTTGTGATGTATGAGCAATGCATCCATTGTTCCCCACAACAGATAATTCCATGGTATAGCTGCCAGCCGCGTGATAAGTGTGAACAGGGTTATTGATCTCGTAATAAACTGTTCCGGTGGTCCAAAAGTAAGATTGGATGCCAGTTCCCAAACTTGAAAACGTCACTGGCTTGTCGATACAAAAAGGAGTGTGCGTAAAATCGGCAGAGGGCGATGCCGCAATGGTAATTGTTTTCTGAACCGTTTGCTCACAACCGAATGCTGTTGTAGCACGAAGAGAAACCGCATAGTCTTTTGCATCTGTATAAATGAAGGCTGGGGTCGGATCGTTAGCGGTCGAGCTATTTGCATCGCCAAACTCCCAGTTCCATTCAATGATTTCGCTATCTGCGTTCGTACTTGTATTTACAAATGGCGTTGGATTGTTTGTACACGAACCTGGTGGAGAAGAGATACTAAACGAAGGCTGCGGCAATGAATGAATGCTTACTGTTTTCGTTGTCGTATTTCTGCAGCCTACATCATTGGTTGCATTTAGCGAGACCTCGAAATCGCCATATTGACCATAATACTTTGAAGCATTCGTACTTGTAACCGTACTTCCGTCATTAAACTCCCAGGTGAATTCCAAAACAGTCCCCGAAGTCAGATTTGTAAAATCGATCTCGCTTTCCTGACATGCATTCTCAAATGTAAAATCAACCGTGGGACCGCTGTAAACCTGCGGAATATTTTCAAGGTGTTCGTCTGAACAGCCCGGGATTGACGTAATGAGTTTGACCGTCTTGGCGCCTTCTGTTGAAAAAGAAAACCTCAAATCTCGCTCCGTGCTTGCGGTTTCATTATTCACCAGCCATTGATAGCTCAGGTTGCCTTCAAAGTTATCAATGGTGTTGTTTGTAAAAGTGAAATTGTTGTTGGTGCATACTACACCGGCCGGCATATCGAATGAAGCGATCGGGGGATCGAAGACCCTGATTGTTTTCTCAATGAAATTATTACAGCCATTACTCGCTGTTGACGCAAGTGACACGGTGTATTCACCTGGCGCGGCATATTGGTGGGATGGTGCCGGAACTGTTGAAACCTGGTTGTCGCCAAATGTCCAGTTGAACTGATCGATTGGGAATGATCCGGAGAGCATAAAATGCACCTGGCTTGCAACACATACACCATCCGATGCAAAATCAGCCGCCACTGCGGTTTCATTTCGTACCTCAATGGCCTTTGTAACGTTTTCATTTGAACCATCATTGGCGGCCCGCAACGTCACGTCAAAAGTCATTGATGAGTTTGCCGATATGATCGGTGGCTTCTCTCCGGTATAGTATTGCGTGGTGATCTGATTGCAGCTTTTATTAAAGCTCACTACCCAGATAGCGTGTGCAGAAATCTGAAATGTAAAAGCCTTCCAATTGCCTTTATCGTAAAATAAAGTGAGGGCCAGCGAGGGTCCAACCGAAAAATTATTGAGTACATCAGATGACTGAACTACATCAAATAGCGATCCTCGTTGGAAGTGGATCCGGTAAATTCCTCCACCAAGTGTCAACGCGATCAAAACGTTTTCCTCACCCCAACTGGCAAGCGCAAGTTTCACTGGATTTTGCATCGCGGGCAAAATATTTGTGAGATCGGTCACGGTGCCAGGCGAATCGAATCCGTTTTCAAAAGCTATGGAAGTAAATGTGCTGCTGTTGTAAGCGCTGATAATACCTCTCCATACCCCATCGGCATACCGTTTCACACTAAATCCATACAACCCATTCGAACCCGCGATCGCTGTTGCCTGGAATGAAGCGGGCAAATTGTTAGTGATATCAGGGCCAAGGTTTGCAGCCACGATCTCATTAGAGTTGAAATTCGCCACCAGCAAAAAATAATTTGCACCATCCTTAACAACCTCAATTTCGGTTGGTGCCCCGAGATGATTTCCGAAATCGACTTCCACCGCTGACGGTGTGTTGGCAAGTGATGGTCCAAAATTCAATCTTACAACCTGGTTGCTCCCCGAGTTTGATATGAACCCATACCATGAATTGCCGATTTTGATGAGCGCGATACCTTGAGGGCTGGATAATGTAACATCGGCAGACAAGTCGATTAAATAATTTGTTGGCGCATTGCTTAAACTACTTCCGAAATCCTGGCGGTAGAGTGTATTGGACGAGCGATCAACAGTGAATCCAAAATAAAGACCATTATCTTCTGCCATTCGCATACCCGCAGCCTGGTTAAGCTCGGTAAGCAACGCTGCTGTGAGCGACTGGATCGGCTCAAGCAGGTCACCCTCGCAAAAATCCCATTCAAAATTTTGGTATCCTGCGTCTGACGTGTTGTCCAGCTTCACGCGCTCACCTATACAAACTTGTGCGGGTGACAGAAAGTCCAGTGTTTGCCCTACAGCTGAAGTATGACAAAAGGCCAAAAAAAATAAAGCGATTATTTTCAGTTTCACGCCAGTTCGTTCCTCAGGGCAGTTATAAGCAGCAAATATCGTTCAACAAATGCGAATTATCTGACATGAACATGCTTATCAGTTGGTTTTCGAGGTAATTCTTGCTCTCTATTAATTCCGCTTGCAGAGATAAGGTGACACATTCTCCATTTAAAATTTGGCCAACTTTAGGCTCTCGCGGGGAAGCACTTATTCCTGATTCGCAGGAAATAATCTTCAATTTGATAAGTCATTACCATACCCACAGCCACGCTTAGGCAAAATTTTAAAGCAAACTGTAAGTAAGGGTTTACAACGGTCGGCTGGCTGATGAGGAACCGATCGAACACCATGTTGATAAACGTGTGAATGACATAAATTGAGTAAGAACAATAACCGATGCGCGAAACAATGTTCACTGTAGCCCTACCGAAGATTCGATTTAGATGTTTGTTTATAGTCGGTTCGAGTAAAAAAGCTAATAAGACAATGGAGAACGCAATGTATAAAAACGAGAACCCGACTGTTTTTGCAAAAAAAGATTGAATTGGATCTATGAAAGGTGTCCATGCAACTGCGCCAGCCGCGATCAGGTAAAGAACGTATCTGTATCTAGAAAAAAACGATCGTAAAAGCTCCTGCCTGAAGTGATATAAATAAGCGATATAAACTCCGGCCAGCAGCGAATCAATTCTCAGGTGTGTCATCGTAAAGTTCCTTCCGCCATTTGAAGGAAATGCAAGGTTAGTGAACAAGCGCAAAACAAGGCAAGCAGCAAGAAATGCAAAGATGACCTTCTCGAACGAGCTCGCCTGTGTTCGGTGTTGACTGGATTTATGTAATAATGTGGGTTTGATTTTGAAACTCCACCAAAGAGCGATCGAAAGCGCGAAATAAAAATGTTCCTCCACGGCAAGCGACCAACTGGCTACATACGCATACCCCCATCCCCAAACATAGTTCTGAGTAAAGGTGAGATCGGCCAAAATTCCAATTGGCTTCAGATCGTCTGCCAGCAAAATCAGATAAGGGATATAAAAGATAAAATATATCGGATAGATCTTGAATCCTCTTCTGATCAAAAACCTCTTGGGCTCGATGTTGCCATGTGTCAGGTATTCTTTGAACAATAACCCCGAAACCAGAAATCCACTTAGCACAAAGAATAGATCAACTCCAATCCATCCGATATTTGTTGTTATAGCAAAAAGCTCGGTATGCCGGAATAACACCAGGATGATCGCTGCACCTCGTAAAAAATCAAGTTCCCTGAGCCGATTCGTCTTCGTATCTAAGGATGGACTCATTTCACTCTTATTTCTTCAACCAACTTGACAATGCGTTCCGAAATTACTTCCCGCGAAAATTGTTTGGCTCTTTTTTTTCCTTCCGATGCGTATCTCTTCAAACGCGCACGATCGTTCAGCAAGTGCATGACCCCTGTCGTCCATATCGAGAAAAATTGAGTTTTTAATAAAGGCAGGAGCAACCCAAATTCAGCGAACTCGGCTCCAGTTGAACTTTGACCCACGTATTCCGATAGCATCTCACGGGGCCCTGTAGGACAGTCTGCTGAGGCTACAGGTATGCCACAAGCCATAGCTTCCCCGATCACCATAGGAAAACCTTCCCAAAGCGATGGTAAAATAAACACCGTTGCATGAGCAATGAATTGGAATGGATTTTCCTGAAAGCCGAGAAAATACACTTCGCAATTTGCGTCCATTTCTTTACCCGACCATGTATTGTACATCCGAAGACCGAGTACATTACAAAGTTCGAGCAACGAATCACGTAATTCCCCATCGCCAACGATCACAAGTTTTGATGGAAAGGTGTTTCGAAAGGACGCAAACCATTTCAACAATGAAGCGGGATTTTTTTGTCGTGCGAGCCTGCCCGAGAAAATAAGTATGTTGCCATGCTGAAATACCGGAATGAACTCATTCGGCAAAGGCAGCGAACTCTTCTCAACGATGCGGTCGATGTCGAAAAAATTGTAGATGGTATCGATGTGCCGCCCCGGAACCTTATAGAAAGAAACAAGTTCAGATTTAATCGCTTCGCTAACCGTAATAACTTTGTGGGCCCTTCGGTAAGTAAAAGGAATCAACAAACGATGCCTGATCCATCCAATAATACCTGAGATATTTTCATCATACCTTTTACTACC
>CBHROW010000195.1:0-10032 GCA_966080355.1 uncultured Chryseosolibacter sp. | reverse complement strand
TAGCTTTTTACCGTTGGTATTTTCGCTTGTGCTGGCGAGAGTTGAACTCCGCTTCACATGTTTGTACATTGGCGCTTACTCATCCTTCTCACGGCTTAGCCAATCTGAAGCAATTTTCAGAAATGCAAAAATGCAGATAAACGCGAAGGACACTTGGGATCCGTGTTAATTGACCAGCGCAGTAAAGGTCGACCTATTTCTTAACCCCAATGCAGGTGCTGCTCAGCGGACGATTCCCGTGAGTCAAACTAGCGATCCTCATCGCCCTGAATATTCCGCAAAGAGCGCGAAGAGTTTTGCAAGGCATATGAAATGCCCTCTCGCAATTAGCTTTTTACCGTTGGTATTTTCGCTTGTGCTGGCGAGAGTTGAACTCCGCTTCGCATGTTTGTACATTGGCATTTACTCCTTCTTCGTCTCTACGCCTCATTGGTCCTGATAAGCGCAGACCAGGCAAAAAAAGTAACCCCGCGCTTCAGCCGGGGTTCATATTGCGAGTTACTTTTGGGCTTTAGCCCCGCATGCATATTACAGTGAGGTCTTTCTCTTCACGACCTTTAAGACTTCGCTGGTTCCCACAACTCGATCTTGTTTCCCTCAGGATCCATGATGTGAACAAATTTTCCATATTCTGAATCGGCAATATCATCAACCACCGTCACCCCGGCTTCACGCAATTTCTTCACAAGACCTTCAATGTTCTGCACTGTGTAATTGACCATAAATTCCTTTTTCGAAGGATTGAAGTACGCATCTCCCTTTTTGAACAAGCACCATTGTATGGAATTGATCTCGTCCTGGCGGTCTTTATTCCTGAATTCGAAAGTCGCACCCCAATCGGTGACATCCATTCCAAGATTTTGATGATACCATGCCCTGGTGTCTTTGGGGTTTTCAGAAAAAAAGAAAATACCGCCAATACCGGTGACTTTTGGCTCCCGTGGATCTGATGATTTATCGCTCATAGTTCTTTATTTTTCTACCAAATAAACGGATTAAGTCCAAACATGTACTCACCCGAAAGGATGATTTAGTTGCAATCACTCCAAGGAGAGACCTTGCCCGATTCCTGTGAACAAACTAATTTCAGCATTGATGGACGACAAAAATCTATTTAAAGAAGAATTTATCGGAATGTTCGACAAGAACGGATCGCCTTTGCATGAGGGAGATCGTGTTAAGCTATACTACCGGGGCGAGATGGTTATTTGTACCATCGTTTACGTTCCTGACTGGGCGATGTTCTGTTTACAATGGCCTGATGGGTATAAGAATAAATGGCCGATGAATCCGGAGAAATATGAGAAGAAGCTTAAGGCCGAAAGCTGAAAGCACGCAATATCGAAGGTGGCGCCCACTTCGCTATTCAATATTCGATGTTCGTTATCACTACTGTCCCGGGAAAGCTCACCAGAACTTCCAACGCCATCACTTCGATTAAATCTTTTTGTCGCTCCGGGGCCGCTTGGCCACTGGTATGCTTCATCCGGCCTTAACCCTGGCCGCGCATTCCACTTCCAGACCAAGGCCAGGCTTAGGTCCTCCTGAAGCATACCGGAAGATAAAAATGCAAAATTCGGATGAGGGCTCCTTTCACAAATGCTAGAAAAGGTCTCAGCGTAAGCCAAATTCGAAGTTTTTTTGATTCTAAAATTTCTCCGGACAGTAGTGGTTCGTTATTCATTACTACTTCTTAAACCGGCCAAACGCTATCATAGACAGCTCAACAAGCTTTTCACCAGGCTAGTCTTTCTTAAACAACGGATCCACGGTCATCCAGGCAATGACTGGGAAGAATACCATCGGAACAGTAAGGCCGGGAAATAATTCCGGAAACGGCTGAGTAAGTGGAAGCGTAATGGCGATCGGGATGATCACGCAAGCGAATGAGCCCACACTGTAAATAAAATTGAAAGCGATCGCGCCTTTTTTTGGAAAGAACTTCGTCAGCAGCGCATAGAGCATGGCAGCAAAAAGAGATACAAACAAGTTGAGACCGATCAGGCTCAGGGGATTGATGATGGTGGAGTAATCAATCTCTGTTGCAAAAAAATAGATCCGGTCGTAGATATTTGCGGCAATAGCAGCAAGAATACCCGCGACCAGACCTTGATAGAAAACAGCTTTCTTCAACGGTTACTTTGTTACCGGAACGTTGATCGACACTTTCATGTTCGGAGCCATCTTGTCGTGTTTCCCGTCATCGAGGTTAAAATCTTTGCGGTTCACTTCGAAAGTTGAAGCGAAAGTATTGTTCACAAAAGTGAACGGCATTACGATCTCTTTTTGCACACCGTGCATATCGAGCATGCCCTTCGCTTCATAACCATTGGCGGTTTTGCTGATGGCGGTAGACTTGAAACCTATGGTTGGATACTTTTCAACATCAAACCATCCCGCACCTTTAGCATGTGTGTTCTTCATGCCGTTGCCCGTGTTGATGGTTGCTACATCTACAGTTACATCGAACTTCGAAGCACCAAGGTTCTTCTCATCAAATGCGATGGTGCCTTTAAGACCACCGAATTCTCCGGATGGATCTCCTCCGTCAAATTTGACTGAATATCCATCGGCAATTTTCCAGTTTTGTGCCTGGAAAAAAGTAAACGCGGATGCGATCATCAGGATCACAGCTGCAAAAAAGTAAACGTGTTTTTTCATGAGGTTCGATTCTTTATATCACTTTTGGAATAATTACGAATTTACAAATGCATTCGAATCATGTGCCAATTTTTCGTCCGTTGATCGCATTTTTTAGACAATCAAGAACCTTCGCACACTAATTAAGAATTTTTTAACAGATCTTAATGATTGCCAGCGTTTCGGTTCCAATTAGGCACTTCCCCTTGCGAACATTGCGCCATCGACTTTTTGGGGTTAAGTCCACGTCAAAATCAGATATCAATCTTGTGATCCGTACTTCACAAGACGCAAGTTGAACCATTAAAAAAAACCGGTCGCTGAATTCACATGGTGATCGTGGCATTTCCGGTTTACCGCAAAGGTGCGAAAACGCAATGTTCACAATGATTTGCGCAGCTCAAGCAGCTATGGAAACAATCTTGCTTCTCCGATCATCACATTCCGAGATTTTTGTCATCGTGCAGTTACGCATAACTTAGCAAGCTTGCGATCAATATTATCAGTAACTTTAATTAGCGCATGCCAAAAGGACGAAAAATGAAGATCAATCCGTCTGCTCAGGAAATTCGCGAAATCCTGGATAAGGCTCTTTCGGTTTCCTATCTCGATCTCAACATTGGCGAGCCGAAGAAGAATGCCAGGAAATTATTGTCAAAAGCTGCGAAGAAGTTATCACGCCAACTTTACAATGATTTGAGAGATCAGATCAAAAAAGAGCAGGCTCAAAAGCGCCACGACCTTAGAAATTTCCGTAAGCAAAAAAAGAAAAAGGCCGATAAAAGTGAAGGCGTAAATGCGGAAAAAATGTAGGATGGTTCAGAAGCATGGATGATCAACATTCACAAATGCTCCCTTAATCTCCGTCATCATCGGCAAGAGGCGCAACAAATGCCGAACGAGTCGGGCCGGGGAACGGTGTATCGCCCTTCAATCCATGCCACAGCACACGAGCAAACTCGATGTCGTTGTTTGTATCCTCTTCCTCGAACGAAAAAGCTTCCGATTTTTTCTGCCACGTGTTCATCGCCACATTTTTTTCGTTTAGATCAACCGATGGCGTTGTAGCCTGGAACCATGATGCTTCCGAATGATCATTGAAGCAATTCCACATCGGAGTTGCTCCTGCATCGTATTGTGTCATGGGCTTCATACCGAGAAGTAATCCCATTGTACGCAATATTGAAGCCGTAGTATACATCGTGTGGTCCACAAAATTTCTTTTGATAAACCCACCGGCCAGGTAAGCGGTGCTTCTATGTGCATCGACATGGTCAGCACCGTTTTGCGCGTCATCTTCGACAATGAACACAACCGTCTGATCCCAAATGGAACTTTGTGCCAGGGTCTGAATGAAAAGACCCACAGCGAGGTCGTTGTCTGCAACATGGGCGTATGGTGAAGGCCGGCCTAATCGCATACCCTCTGTGTGATCGTTTCCAAATCGAACGGTATTGAATTGCGGAACTTCGCCCTTAGCAAGGAGCTTGTCGAAATCTTTTTTCCAAATTGAAAACCGCAACGTGTCGCGGATGCCAAGGTCGTAGCTGGGAAACCCGGGACAGTGGTGACCTTCGAGGATTGGAACACTGGGCTTATCGTGCGACATGAACTCACCATACGTTCTGAATGTCACGCCATGCCTCTGACAGTTATCCCACATGAATCCATTTTTGTTGTTCGCAATAGTTCGTTCACCTTCGCCACCGTAAGTACCGCCTCGCTGGCCATAGCTTGTGGGCCAGGTTTTTTCAAGATAATCGGTCGCATATGCACCCATCGTCCAATTGTGTCCGTCCGCGCTGACTTCCGAATTCACATAAAAGTTATCCAGCAGCACAAACGATTCAGCCAGCGCATGTTGATTGGGTGTATATTTTTTGCCAAACAACACGAGTGTGCTGTCACCATTTCCCTGTTTCATGTCGCCCAGCACCTGATCGTAGGTTCTATTTTCTTTGATCACATAAAAGACATATTTGATTGGGCTGTCCTTACCTAATCTGAATGGCGCAGCGTTCACCTGGTTCCTGACATAGTCGGCATACGGAGAATTATCGACAACCTTTTTTGAATAGGTACTCAACGTGTTTGGATCGGGCACATCAACGATGCTCATCGAGCCCTTCAGCAGCGACCCGATGTATTCCACCTCGCTGCTTTTTTTCGTAATACCCCCGTGATGAATGACCTCTTCGCGTTTCCGGGTAGGTGCCGGACCGAAAGGATTCGCTTTCGATTGAAACCCCTTTCCATTGGCAATCCAGAGTTGCTTGTTGACAAAACGAACGCAAGTGGGATACCATCCGGTTGGAATAAATCCGAGCGGCTTGCTTTGGCCGGGTTTTGAAAAATCGAATACTGCAAGGCAATTATTATCGGCATTGGCGATGAACAGGGTTCTCTCCTTGTCATCCAATGCAAGCGAGTTGGTTGTAGATCCGCTCGGAGAATTGGGAAACAATGCGGCATCGAGCGTTTCAATAACGCGCTTCTCTTTTGTTTCTATGACCGAAACGGTGTTATCGTTAGCATTGCACACGAGCAAATATTGACCGTTCTTCGAGAGATACAGCTCGTTCGGATTGTCGCCAACATCGATCGGCTTATTCCAGGTTTGTTTTTCAAGATCAAAAACAAGCACCTTGTCTCCACCCCAGCATGAAATGAAAAGTTCCTTGTTGTTTCTGCTGATCTTGCTCGCATAACCTTCGGCCAGCAGCGCAAAGGTTCCGAGGATCTTTTTTGAAGAAAGATCGATAACATACAATTGCTTGTCTTCACGGGTGACGACATACAGGCGATTTCTTTTTGCATCGATGGTTATTCCGGCAGGTCCGATCCTGGTTGGCCAGGGTTTTCCCAGTTGAATGCTATCAGCCAATGAAAGTTTTTTACTGGCGATATTGTAAATGATGATGTTGTTGTTGTGGCCAGCTGAAACAAACAGCTTTTTTTCATCGGGAGAAAATGCAAGCCCGTACCACGAGCGTTTGATCTCGATCGAATCTGTTTTCTTGCGTGACTCGAGATCGATGAGCTCGATCGTCTGTGTTCCCTGCCCGTTGTTGGTAACGGCCATCAGTTTTTTTGAAGGACTGACTTCCAGGGTCAGCGGAAGGTCGCCAAGCGGCATGCTGTCGCCAACAGGTGTAAGACGCCAGCCATTCGGAAGCATAACCGGCTTGGCAGCTTGTTGCGCCTGGCTACAGAGTGAAATTGCCAGCAGTGCGAAGGTGGAGTATTTCATTTTGGAATCTACATTTAAAAATGGGTCACAACGCAAGGAATGTGTTAAATCATTGTAAAGGTTCCATAAACGGACCGAGCTCTTTAAAGCGCTTCAATCAATAAATGGCTGAACATATTTTTGTATTGGATCCATACATTCGATTGAATGCTATAACCCAGTGGCTATTGGCTGATATTTGGATTAGTAGAGGAGCGAATGAACTGCCGCTATTTAGCGTATCTGCTAAGCATGGGAATCAGCTCAGATGAACTAAATCTTGGCGCATCGTCTGTAATCACCTGACTGTCCTTTCCAATAATAATCGATCGCGGAATGGCATTGATATCGAATTTATTCCGAAGTTCATTGGTAAGACTTGGCCCGCCAATGATGTGATAGCCTTCAATGTTTTTCAACCGAATTGCCTTCTCCCATTTTTGCGTATCATCCGGATTGTCGCGAGAGATAAACAGTACAACCACATTACTATTTTCGCGCTGCAGCTTATTTGTTTTGCCGATGTCTTCAAACTCCTCCAAGCATGGACCGCACCACGTGGCCCAGAAATCGATCAACAGCACCTTACCTTTGAACTTCGAAAGGATCTCGTCATATGAACTTAACTCCTCGCTCTTCAAAAGTCTGACGTAAGGGCTACTTTTCGTCTCATCAACCGAAGCTCTGGCATAGCTGATCACGCTTTGCATTTTCTTTTCGAGTAGCGGAAGGTAGCGTGAAGCGGGAAACTCTTGCTTGAACATGTTGAAACAACTCACCATGGCATTTGTATAAAATGTTGTGTTTCCTGTAATATAGCGCGATAAAAAATTCGGCATGAATATCTCGCGTTCAGCAGCGCTCAATTCGCGTTCGGCTATTTGCGGAATGCCGTTTTCAAAATTGAAAGAAAGCCAGCTATCGAGCCCGCCTGCTGATTGATTGTCCGGATTAGTTTCTTCTTTCAGGAACGACCCGTGGTAAGAGTACATTTCGTTGAACAAATGATTATAGTACCATTCTGACTTTCTTACCAGCTCCTGATCTTCAATTTTGGTATCGAAGATCTTTTTAAGACTTTCTCCCCAGTAGGAATTGATGAACGCACTGTCGCGTTTGTCAGCTATGTACATGTAATTGGCGAATTTATTTTCGATGGCAGCATAAACGATATCGCGATAGTAAAATTCAATGTCGATGCTGAGGAAGTCGACAAAATCTTTCGACAACTTGAACTTTGCCGCATTTTCACGAAGGATGCTTTGATCGCGCTTGATATAGGCAACCAACGAATCAAGCACAGCCCTGCCGTTCGTCAATCTCAACAAGTTGGTCACTTCAACCGGAAGGAGCTTCGTGTTTCCAACCGCATGGGCAACGCCATAGCGTTTGAGCGACCGCAATGTTTCATTCTCTCCTTTCGCTGCACCGGAGAATACGGTCTTTTCACCTACTTGTACTTTTGTTCTTTCACCAGGTAAAACGTAGATCTCGATCAGCTCGAATGATGAAGTGGAGAACATGACGATACCAGGTTCCACGAGCTTCAACTTGAAGGTAACAACTCCATCAGCGTTCGCGCGAGCCTTTACATAGTTACCGTTAAAATACTCGCCAGTTGTCAATGGCAATCGAAAATAGAATTCCTTGTTTGCCCGATCAGGCGGGAATACAACCTCAACAGTTGAAGGTCGTTGCGCTAATGAAGCGAAGGTCAGGAATAGAAGGAAGAGAACCAGGTGAACGGATCGTTCCATGATGAAATTTAGTCAAACATGAACCAAGTAGCAAGAGGCTGGAGACAGGTAACAGGGACACAGATTTGCATCCCAGTCTCCAACTAGTTAGACGGAGGTTGTGCAAGAACAAGATCTGAATCGCTTGCTTGGTTTATGTTATGACAACGAGCGTTATATCAAAAAATGTTTCTTATATGATAGTCGGCAGTGGTTGCAAAGCGGAGGAAAAAATTCCAGCAGCTGAAAATTGCATCAACTACGCTTCTTTTTGCTACCATTTATTTATTCATAAAATCTTCGCACGGGAAGAAAATTCGAAGTTACAGTTGAAAACGGGTCAATTCCCCTGATAAAAGTCGTGCCAAGGTGCGTTTTTCACCGCTGCCTTGTTGATTGCGAGTTATTTCACACTTGAGCGAATGCAGAAATACTTTCGTCTTACACGCTAAATACGTTACATTCGATCCCCCACAAACCTTGCCAGCCCATACTACTGCAAGGAGAAGATTTTAAACTTTAGATCTGCTTATGCGAGGCGCTTTACAGCAAAACGAAGTACTGGTGGGTAAGAATGAATACCTGGTAACGGTTCTCATCCACGGTGAACGCTTTGTATTGGTGGGTGAAGTTGATGTCATGAGCAGTGAGGTGTCCGCAGAAAATCGTCTGTTAACCACGGCCTGCTCCTTTGAATACGTTATTGCATTTGATCACGCTAACTACCTGGTTCACCCGGACGACATCCACAGCTTTAGTCGATTTGCAGAGCAGTCGCGCGATAGCACCTCGATACCGTTTCTGTTCAGGATCTTCAACGAGAAAGAGGAGATCAAACAACTCGCTGGTCATGGACACCTGCGCCACGAATCGAGCTCATCAGGTTATATTGCATTTGAATCTTTGCCAGTTGGCCTGCTGCGGCTTTCCGCGGTGCGTGATAATCAAAACCATATTTTTGATTTTAATATTTCAGCTGCGAACGCAATGGCGGAGCAGCAACTCGGATTCGCACTCATTGAAAAAAAATTCTCTGACTTACAATCATACGCACTAACCGATCTTTCCATTGGGAGGCTGCGCGAAGTTGTTCAGTCAGGGGAACCACAGACTGAAACCATCTTTTACATTTCCAATCAGCGCCCGGTATGGTTCACGTTCACAATGGGGAAATCCGAAGATGGCGTTTTCATCGTCATCCAGGACGAAAGGCGAAACCAGTATCATGACGATCAGATCAAGCACCAGGCGATGCTCATCACAAAAGTGATCGAGGCAAGCCCCGATATTATCGAGATACTCAATCTACAATCTGGAAGATCAGCATACATCAATAAGATGTTGCTCGAAGAGTTGAACTATCCATTTGAAGAAATAAAAAAGATAGAGGCAGAACGAAGGATGAAAGAACTCATTCATCCTGATGATATTGAGTCCTACAATGACCTGTTAAACAAACTTCTTCTCGCAAAAAACACCGACACTTTTGAAGTGCAAGTGCGTTGGCAGACTTACAAAAAAGGTTGGCGATGGTTCAAAACGCGCGCTCGAATCTTCGAACGCGACCGCAATGGCATTCCTGTCAAGGTACTGGCATTTTCACAGGATATCACGCAACAAAAGCAAGCCGAAGAAGAAAAAAGAAAACATCACCTGCTGAAGGAGGTGGAGAAGGCCCGCGCAGCATTCTTCAGCAATGTGAGTCACGAATTTCGCACACCGCTCACGTTGTTACTTGCTCCATTACAAGAGCTGATTGCAAAAGGTGATTTTCCAAAAGCTGAAATGGATAAGCTGCAGATGACCTACCGTAGCGCGTTGAAACTGCAGAAGCTGGTAAATGTGCTCCTGGATTTTTCCAGTGTGGAGTCCGGCAAGATCGAGACGGTTTTCCGGCCGGTCGATATCTCAGCGCTCACGATAGACCTGGCCAGTAACTTCAGGCCTTTGATCGAGCACGCAGGCATGAAACTCATTGTAAAATGTCCTCGAGTAGAGGAGCCGATCTATGTCAACCCGGAAATGTATGAGAAGATAGTCTTCAATCTTCTTTCAAATGCATTCAAGTTTACGCTGCGAGGCAAGATCGAGGTAACTATTAAAGACAACAAAAATCATGTGAAGGTGATCGTTCGCGACACGGGCGTGGGGATCGAACCTGGAAACCTTGAAAAGATCTTCGATCGGTTTGTTCGCCTTACACCGGCAACAGCGCGTACTTACGAAGGCTCGGGGATCGGGCTTGCGCTTGTACGGGAACTGGTATCGGTGCATCGCGGTTCGATCAAAGTGGATAGCGAGCCTGGCAAAGGCAGCACTTTCATCGTCACGCTTTCCAAGGGCAAGGAACACCTTCCACAGAAAAGCATATTTGAATCGGCCAACACCCTCAACACGGCTACAACGGCAGCACCTTACATAGAAGAG
>CBHROW010000194.1:0-10060 GCA_966080355.1 uncultured Chryseosolibacter sp. | reverse complement strand
GATCGTTGAGCAGGTCTTTTTCAAAAGTGGTGAACGCCTGAACCTTCAAGCTATCGAAAATATTTCCAACCGCGCGATCATCTTTCATGGCGCGTCCGTTAGGCATTACAATAATCATCGGCTCAGCTTTTCCATCAGCGTAAAGATTATCGAGAATAACCTGAGGCTGAGCATTTGCCAGCCACTCTTTTTCAGTGCCACCAATTCCATGAAGGAGATAGAGTACCGGATACTTTTTCTGCTTCGAATATCCCGGAGGTGTATAGACAATTGCTTTCCGCATAGTGCCAACTGTCGTGGACCGATAAAGCACGGTATCGATCTTTCCATGTACGATACCTTCACGGGCTGCATCAAATCCGTTTGGAGCGCGTTTGATGTTTACTTGTGAAAACGAAAGTAGTGCACCGTGGATCAGAAAAATTGACAGAAGCGTCTGGCGTTTAAGAATTCTTTTCATACTATTCGATTGTTGTTGACCAACAAAGTTTTCATTACAACGCTGATCTTTTGGCTTTGGCTCTTGGGCCGGATTTCAAGCATTCAAACTTCAAGGCAAATTATAAGTGTCAATATTACATTTATAAATGTATAATCCAAGAAATCTTTTGTCTAGAATAACCACGGGAGTTTTTCAACGCGGAGGCGCGGAGTTGCGGAGTTCGCGGAGAATACAGGAATTAGGATTTTTTATCAAAGCGTGCAGTTGCATAATTTTCAGGATGCAAACTACGCGACTGACCAATCAAGAATTGAATGATCTTGCAGGGATCATACTAGACGCAGCGATCACTGTACATCGGGCTATTGGCCAGGTCTTCTTGAGTCAGTTTATCAAGAATGTCTGGTGATGGAGCTTCGGAAACGTGCAATCAAAGTTGAAAGAGAAGTGCATGTGCAACTGCACTATCAAAACGAACCCAATGATAAAGAATACAAAATCGATCTTCTTGTTGAAAATGAAATCATACTTGAGCTCAAATCAGTCGAATTCATCCCTAAAGTTCATGAAGCACAAGTGGTGAGCTATCTGAGATTATCAAACCGAAAGCTAGGCTTTTTAATTAACTTCAACGTTCCACTGTTGAAGCAAGGCTTCAAACGCTTTGTTAATAACTTCTAAAAAATTCTCCGCGAACTCCGCGACTCCGCGTTGAAAAACCGTTATTTGAAAAGCAAACACCTGACAAGTACCCTGTACATTCCTTCGCTGAAGCACGCCCAGAATGATGGTTTATTTCGCAACAAAGGTGTACGTTATTCCCGCAATAGTAGGTATGTCATATTGCAACGTCTCCTTGATATTCAACACCTGAACATCAGCTTTTGGCGAAACAATCGGATTGGGTGTTTCATCCACGTAGAAGAATGCATTGCTGTTATTTCCAGACGCTACTGTGAGAGGCTTTCCATCGCTGAACTTCATTGCATGTGGAACGCGTAAGCGAAGGCTTCCGCCAAGGTTCGACTTGATGATTGCTTTAACAATTTTACCATTCTCCCACTCCATACTGACGATCTCAAATCCTCCGCGAGCACGCAAGCCAGTAACGCGACCGGCCGGCCAGCGATCAGGAAGCGCGGGTAGCAAATGCACTGCGCCATCGGAACTTTGCATCAACATTTCTGCAATGCCCGAGGTACATCCAAAATTGCCGTCAATTTGAAATGGCGGGTGTGCATCGAAAAGATTATTGTATGTTCCTCCGCCACCCGGGTTTGTTCCCACAGGCGTCAGCTGATCCTGGATCAATTTGTAAGCGTGATTCCCATCCAGCATCCGTGCCCACCAGTTCACTTTCCAGCCCATGCTCCACCCGGTTGAGATGTCTCCTCGATGCGCCAGTGTTCTCGCTGCCGCGGAATGAAGTTGCGGTGTACGATACGGTGAGATCTGGTTTGAAGGAAACAAGCCGTACAAATGCGAAATGTGGCGATGTTCATCCTTTGGATCATCGATGTCTTCAAGCCACTCTTGCAGTTGTCCGTGCTGTCCGATGTGCATGGGTGAAAGCTTGCCGCGCATGGTGCGCAGCGTATCGGCAAAGGAGTTATCGCTGTTGAGAATTTCCGCTGCACGAATGGTGGTACTGAAAATATCAAACACAATTTGATTGTCCATAGTTGTTCCGGCATCCAGGGAAGTTTCTTCATGAGCCTTAGGTGCATTTTCAGGTGACATTCCAGGATTGACAACGAGCCATTGATATTTCGGATGCTCCACCAGAAAGTCAACGTAAAAAAGTGCCGCGCCTTTCAAGATTGGATATATCGATTGCAGATACTTTTTGTCGCCACTATAGAGATAATGCTCCCACAAATGTTGACTCATCCATCCTGCGCTCGCATTCCAGCATCCCCACAACGGCCCGTCTACCGCTCCTGTCGCACGCCAGATGTCAGTATTGTGATGTGCGACCCATCCACGGGCTCCATACATCACGCGTGCTGTCTCTTTTCCCGTTTGCGAAAGATCATTAACCATCTGGAGAAATGGTTCATGCAGTTCCGAAAGATTGGTTTTCTCAGCAGGCCAGTAGTTCATCTCCGCATTGATATTGATCGTGTATTTGCTATCCCACGGTGGATACATTGCTTGATTCCAGATTCCCTGGAGATTTGCAGGTTGTCCACCCGGCTGCGATGACGAGATCAGGAGATAACGTCCAAATTGAAAATACAACACAGCGAGGTGCGGGTCATTCGAAATCCTGAAGTTCTTCAACCGTTCGTCTGTCGGAAGCTTGGCAGCGTCAGTGGTGCCGAGATCTAATGTTACCCGGTTAAAATATTTCTGATAAGCAGCGACATGTGACTTTCGTAACTCATCAAACGATTTCGAGTAAGCCTTGTCAAGATACGTTTTCGCGCGGCTCTGATCATCACCGGTGATGTCATTATAGTTATTGAAGTTTGTTGCGATTGAAATGTAGATCGTAACCGCATTCGCTTCTTTCACAATCAGGGAGGTATCCGTAGAAGTAAGCGTCCCTCCTTCGGGTTTAATTCGAGAGATGGCTGTGAAATGGATCTTTCCCTCCACACCTTCGTGATCGCTTGTAGTCCCTGCAACAATCAACTCATTCCCTCGTGCAGACACCTTTGCTTTTATTTGAGGTGTCGGAAAAGTTGCTGTAAAGGAAAGGCTTTTTGGTTTGCTCGCTGCTAAACGTACCGCGATCACCCGGTCAGTAAGTGACGCAATCACTTCCCGCATATAGTTAACGTCACCAACTGTGTACGAAACTTTTGCCACCGCCTTCTCCAAATCAAGATCGCGAGAATAATTTGTGCAAGCCTCATGGCCGTTGAATGTCAACTCCAGGTTTCCGACAGGTTGGAACATCTGGCCGTGAGATTTTTTAGTGATGATCGTTTTACCAACAAGTTGCGTTGCCTCCTTGTACCTGCCATCGAAGATCAATTTCCTGATCATGGGAAGCGCAGCCAAAGCTTCAGGATTATCATTTCGGTTAGGACTTCCACTCCACACGGTATGCTCATTCAGCTGAATGATCTCCTTGTCCGGATTTCCATAGATCATCGCACCGAGTCTTCCGTTCCCGATTGGCAAAGCGTTTTCCCAGGTCTTGCCTGACGGAGTTTTGTACCATAGCTTAAGAGGCGTCTTGTCTTGTGCACCAGCAGTTACTGCGAGAACCAATAGGAAAGCGAACGCGATGTGCTTCATTACACTTGAAGTTTAGAAAATAAATTCACCTAGGAAATTTCAATCATGGCTTTGATCACACCGGTATTCGGATCCAGCCAACTTTCAAAATGTTTCGTTACATCACCGAAAGCAGACCGATGCGTAATGTAGGTCTCAGGTCTCACAAGATTCTTTTTTAACGAATCAATGACGTGCTCAAAATCCTGGCGCGAAGCATTCCGACTGCTCATAAGAGTTCCTTCACGCTTATGAAACTCGGGATGACTGAATGAAATATGGTCGCGCTGCAAACCGATCAGAATGTAACGTCCACCATGCGCCATGTATTGAAAGGCGCTGTTGATAGCTTTTATGCTTCCGGTTGCATCGATCACAACTGAGGGCATGTCTCCGTTGGTAATCCCCTGAAGCTGATCGAGCACATCAGGACGTGTAGCATTTATCGTGTAATCAACTTTAAGTTTGTCACGGCAAAAGTCCAGGCGTTGCTGATTGATATCAAGTGCGATCACCCTTGCGCCTGCAATCCGCGCGAACTCGATCGTACCAATACCAATCGGGCCCGCTCCCACAACCAATACAAATTCACCATGCTTCACATCTGCTCTTCTCACACCATGCGCACCAATGGCCAGCGGCTCAACCAACGCCATGGCATCAAGGGAAAGTCCATCACTATGCAATAAAGAGTCTGATGGAACCGAGAGATACTCCGTCATGCCGCCATCGATGTGAACACCACACACCTTGATGCTCGTGCAGCAATTTGGCTTCCCGGTCCGGCACGCTATGCATACACCGCAGCTGAAGTATGGGATCAGCGATACGATCTCACCGGAACGAAAACCCGGAGCGTTGTCTGCTGAAACCAATTCTCCGGCTAATTCATGTCCGAGTATTCGCGGATAACTGAGGAATGGTTGTGTACCTTCATACGCGTGAAGATCGGTGCCGCAAACACCGATGCGTCTTATTCTGATCATCGCATGATTCGGCCGAAGCACAGGTTGCCCTATGGTTTGATAGCTGAACTTTTTAGGTTCGCTGCATACCAGTGTCCGCATTGTCGTTGTATTCATTATAACAACCCTACATCACCGGCTTCCCATATGCGCTTATGGTTTTGATGCTGCCATCCGCTTCATGCGTCAACGGTGTCACTTTTATATTTCGCAAATGTGTTTTGCCGGACAGGACACTGTCATGATAGAAGAGATACCATTTGCCACGCACTTCCACGATCGAGTGATGATTGGTCCATCCGAGCACTGGATTTAAAATTACGCCTTTATATGTGAACGGTCCATATGGGCTATCACCTGTCGCGTAACAAATGAAATGCGTGTCACCTGTTGAATAAGAGAAATAGTATTTGCCGTTGAATTTGTGTAGCCATGATGCCTCGAAAAATCTCCGGTCATGATCCCCTTCTGTGAGAGGTTTCCCGTTTTCATCGAGGATCTCAACTTCTTTCACCGGCTCGGCAAATGAGAGCATGTTGTCGGCCAGACGCACAACGCGTGGCCTGATGGCTGCACCGCCATCGTTACGATCGGTCTTTGACCCATTTGCGTCATACTTCCCTTTGTTCCAGCGCTGCAATTGCCCTCCCCAGATCCCACCAAAGTACATATAGTGCTTCCCATCGTTGTCTCTGAAAACCGCGGGATCAATACTGTAACTTCCCTCGATCGGTTTTGCTTCCGCTTTAAACGGCCCTTCCGGAGCATCGCCAACGGCAACTCCAATTCTGAATACATCTTCTTTGTCTTTGGCGGGGAAGTACAGATAATACTTACCATTATTGAACGCGGCATCCGGTGCCCACAACTGACGTCCCACCCATGGAATGTCTTTCTTATCAACTGCAACGCCATGGTCGGTAACCTTTCCGCCAATACTGTCCATTGACAACACGTGATAATCTTTCATGTCGAAATGCGAGCCGAGATCATCTTCCGGCACATTTGCATCTATGTCATGAGACGGGTAGATGTAAATACGTCCGTTGAAAACATGAGCAGATGGATCTGCAGTGTAAATATGACTGACTAACGGCTCGGAGATTGCCTGAAGGGTGTCGGCAGGGCGTCCCTTAGTTTGTGCTGCTGAATCCGGCTTTTCTTTTGCAGGCGAACCGCATGACAAGAATAAGTTGCCAGTTAAAATAATTGTAAATAATACATTTATCTTGATAAGAATAATTTTTACGTTGTTTAATTCGATCTTCATGCTGGAGTTGATTTATTTGCTGTAAGAGGAATCACAATGTAATAAAAAATTCGAATCGAAAAACGAAGCGCTTTTTGTGCAATAGGGCCATGCTTGACACCTGAGCGTTTCGAAACGCAAATTCATGACTTCCCTTTCTGTGAGTTCCTCGTCTGGAACCTTGGCCTTCTCCGGACGTACTTGTTCATATCCGGACGGGAAACCATTTTGAATTCGCTAAAAATGCCTATCGGAACTTCTGGCACAATTCTTACAATAGTATCGTCTCAAAGCTGACACGAGTAAAGTAATCCTTAAATTTCTTCGCATGTTCAAAAGCTATTTCATTATCGGGTTGCGGAACCTCCTGAAGAGCAAAACGCATTCGTTTATTAATATCGGTGGACTGGCATTAGGCATTGGGAGTTGTTTATTGATCGGACTATACATTCATGACGAGTGGAACTATGATCGCCATCATGTAAACGTTGATCGCATTTATCGTATAGTTGCCGAAGATTGGGCAAAGATGCCTCCGGTAGTTGCTCCAAGGCTGGCCACTACTTATCCGCACCTTGTGGAAAAAGCAGTTCGCCTATGGCCGGTATTCTCACCCGCAAAGATGAGACATGATGAAAATGTTTTCGTTGAGTCAGGAATTGTCTTTGCCGATGCTGATGTGTTCTCGGTTTTTACATGGCCGCTTATCGAAGGCAATCCCGCAAAAGCGCTTTCCGAAAAGAATTCAATTGTGCTTACAAAAGCAATGGCATTGAAATACTTCGGAACGAAAGATCCGGTTGGTCAACAAATGAAGTTCTGGGGGAATGACTTGACCGTTACCGGTGTGATGAATGACATCGCTCACAATTCGCACCTTCAATTAAATTTCCTGGTTTCGTTTCCCACGCTGCAGATGGTAATGGGCGACAATTTGGACGTAAGAAAAGACTTGCCGGTATTTTACACTTATGTTTTGACGAAGAGCGGAGCGGATGTGAATCAATTGAAAGATGCTACTGCTAAATTATTTGATACAATGTTTAAGGATGTATCAGTAAAACCAAGGTTGCAGCCTCTGGCGAGCATTCATTTGCACTCGCACTTAAATGGCGAGCTCAGGCCCGGAGGCAATATTTCATACTTATACACTCTGGGAACGGCTGCCATATTTATTTTGCTACTAGCCGGCATCAATTTTACAAACCTCAACACCGCTCGCGCCACCACCCGTGCGAGGGAAGTCGGCATGCGAAAAACGCTTGGCGCATTAAAACGTCAACTGGTTGAGCAATTCTTCGGAGAAGCGCTCATTACAATTGTTACCGCATGGGTGATCGCTGTCGGGCTTGTCAGTTTGATAATGCCTGCATTCAATCAGTTTGCGGGCAAATCGATCGAGGTTGGCGAAGTAATGAACCCGCAATTCTTCAGTACTACGGTCATCGTGTTACTTTTAATCAGCTTCTGTGCAGGCTCTTATCCGGCACTCTTCCTGTCGCAATTGAAGCCTGTGAGCTCATTGAAAGGTTCGGGAAGTTTTCGTACATCAAATCCCTTTGTTCGAAAAGGCCTGATCGTATTTCAATTCATGGTCTCTACGTTTTTCCTTACGGGAATGGTGATCGTGCTTCTTCGACTTAACTACCTTCAGCGAAAAGATCTCGGTTTTGATCACGAACAGATCATCGTTTTGGATGGAGATGGATTTCCGCGATTGAGAACCGAACTTCGCGGAGTGGCCGGAGTGGAGGAGGTGTCAGGTGTGCCGCAAGTCATCCCAGGGCTTCTTCCTTCAGCACCATATAAAGCTCAAAGTATGACCGCTGATACAACAAGCCGGATGACGTATTATGGCGTGACGCCTGGCTTTATCGAGACGATGGGAATTAAGCTGATCGCTGGGAAAGCTTTTGCTGAAGGCTCAAAAAAAGACGAAGATGAGGCATTTGTGCTCAGCGAGTCTGCTGTACGTAAACTCGGCTGGAGCGCGGATGAAGCAATCGGAAAATCTTTTTCGATGTTAGTGCCTCCGCTCAACGGAGGCTCAGAGGTATGGCGACACGGTTTTGTGACAGCAGTCATTCAGGATTTCAATCATGATGTCCTTTACAAGGAAGTAACACCGCTTGTCTTGTATCCGAGCTACGACCTGAATCTTACCTTCATACGTATTCAAAATCCCGATGCTATTTCTTCCGTAAAGGAAGTATGGACTAAAGTTAACCCGGAAGCACCGTTCAACTACTACTTCCTTGACGACCGGATCAGACAACAGTATGAATCTGAAATGAAGCTCGGCACACTTATGACGGCAGCAACAGGTCTCGCGATCATCATCGCCTGCCTCGGCCTTTCAGGGCTCGTTTCGTTCTCGGCCAATCAACGTACAAAGGAAATCGGTATCCGCAAGGTAATTGGCGCTACGAACAAACAGGTGATTGCTCTGCTGTCGGGCGATTTCGTCAAACTGGTGAGTCTTGCTGCGATCTTGTCGTTGCCGATTGCATATTATGCATTGAATAAATGGATCAATAATTTCGCCTACCACATCGAACTCTCCTGGATCATTTTCCTGGGGACCGCGCTTAGCACACTGTCGATTGCCGTTATAACCGTTATTTTACAATCGCTGAAAGCAGCGGTAGCTCCTCCAATAGAATCGCTACGCGCTGAGTAGTATGTTACATCTATTTCGGTATAACAAACGCCTTACCGAATTTAATGATGCCGTGCGTCATTCATGCGCTCCGTTAGCGCACACCTATAGATTGGGTTGAGGTGTTATTGCCTTACTTTTCTTCCCTTCAGATGCTTATAGAAAATATCACTCATTCCGAGATCACCGTTCATGACCATTTTGGAGTGTGCATTACAAATGTGTCCTAATGATTCAGATGCGTCTTGCGTAAAACCGCTTTGAGGATATGCGCAAAACAGGCAGAAGGCCTCCTTCTCGCAGAATTTGTTCCAGAGTTGTTCTAATCTTACGGTTGCGCCAACCTGGCCTTTAGCCCACAATATTGCAACCATTTCACCGAACGCCCTGACAGACCTGCTTTCCCTTTTCGCACGCGAGATCAACGTAGTCACGAGGTGATTGAATAGATTCTCGTCAGGCCATCCGTTCACCATAAACTTAGACAAGGCGTCTTCCGCATCCATCGGCACGTAATAGGCGTCATGAATTATTTGATCAACGTTAAAACCATTCAATGCTAATTTTGCATTCAACGATGCAAGGTGTATGGAAGTACCAATGACAATAGTGCATTCTTCAGCTTCAATGCCTGCGGAAACAAAACCTAGCAGAAGGTCAAGAAACTTATCATCGTTTTCATAAATCTGAACAACATGTTCGGTAGGTGCTATTTCGGCCCAAAAAACTTTTGATGAGCTCTTCTTCCAGTCTGTGAGTATTTCCATGAATAGATATTACTTCTCTTTTAATTTAAAATCACGAATCGGCAGATAAATGTGAAAGGTCGCACCTTTACCAAGATAACCTTCGGCACACAGTCTGCCGTCATGCTGCTCGACTATACGTTTACAAATAGCCAAACCAATGCCAGTGCCCTCATAGGCCGTTCTACTATGAAGCCTGTTGAACATTTCAAAAATCCTTTCGGAAAATTCGTTTTCAAATCCGATTCCGTTGTCCGCTATAGTGATATCGTAATATTTGTACGAAGGATTGGCGTCTGGAACGTTCTCTGCATTGGTGGTTGAGCAACTTATCCGGATACAGGGTTGAACACCTTGCCGCACAAACTTCAGCGCATTTCCCAGGATATTGAAAAACAACTGATGAAATTGCACCTTGACGGCCTCAACTGCAGGCAATTCGTTAATGCGTTCAATGATTGCATTCTGTTCCTCGATCTTGACTTCGAACTCCAAAAGAACCTCCTTCACCAGATCATTCAGATTCACCGGTTCCTTTGCAATCTCCGACCCGTTTGCCTTTGAGTATAGCAGGATATCCTGGATGAGACCTCTCATTCGGCTTGATGCCCTTTCAATTTTTTCCATAAACTCCATCGACTTTTCAGAGAGATTGTGTCCATCCCTTTTAATCACCCGATCGGTAAACGTTTGAATTTTTCTTAAAGGCTCCTGAAGATCATGGCTTGCAACATGAGCAAACGAAGATAATTCGCCATTGATCTTTTCGAG
>CBHROW010000193.1:0-10145 GCA_966080355.1 uncultured Chryseosolibacter sp. | reverse complement strand
TAAAATTTGCCGGCAGCAAAACACCCCTTTCAAAAAGTTATGTCGAATCGTGGGCTGCTATTTGGCTCAACGTGTTCAACGAGGCTTCTACTGTCAACTTATTTGAAACTGTTAAACAACTTGAATGCCCGGTATATTTTTTTGCAGGGCGAAACGATTACCAGACGAGTTCAGCGCTCGCTCAAAAATATTATAATGAGCTCGAAGCCCCATCGAAAGACTTCTTTTGCTTCGAACGATCGGCACACGGAATTCCTTCCAGCGAACCCGATCGCTTGCAGCGGCTTATCATCGAGATAAAAAATCGTGAGTTCACACGGCAGTCTCATTAGCGCCCACCTTGCTTTTAAAATGAACTGAGAGTTCACCATTAGCTTCGAGTATGATCGAGTCAATGGAATCGAGATTATTGATTCCCTTCAGCTTGAGCGTTGCGATAATATCTTTTTCAGTCAGGTGGTTTTGATGAATGATGTGTTTGATGAATTTTCCCTGGTGAAAAATCAGAAATGAGCGTGTGAGGTTTTTCCTCCATTTCACGCTATTGATGATCAAGATACAGGTGCCGATATAAACGCCAAGCGAAAGAAAGAAAATCAGGTATCGGGATGCGAGCGCCACGGTCTTGTTTGAAATGGCGATGTAAAGCAGCATAGCCATCGCAATACTGTAAATAATGTCACGGTATTGAAGGCGATGATGCACGTTGCTGGAGAGTGTAGAAAAATACCACTTGATGTGCAGGAACAATCCTGTAACCGCTGAGAGCAAAACAAAATTCAGGATCGATTCAATTTCATAGGTGTCCATGGCCGTCAAATTTCATTCACACCAGGTACTATAAAATCCATATGCCAGCTGGTTGCTTCATTTAGAACAACGCAAAGAGACTCAAAAAAATTACAGAAAAAGACGATTAATTCGGCCAGGAGATTTGCGATTCCGGGCAGTTTGAGGTAATCCCAATTTGGATCGTGTGGGGCTTAACCCAAACCCGTCAAAAATTCTGAAATAGGATATCGATGGCGGCTTCTGTTGTTTCACCCGGCTTCACAATAACAAGGTTGTCGCGAAGACTCGATAGACCATATGTGTGCTTCAAAACAGCAGATTCAATTTGCGCAAAAGTATAACCCCTGACCGGATCGTTGACTGTTCCTTTTCTGAACCTGCCGAAAGATTGCCCGTTCTGATTGTTGTTATCAACGAGATCGATGAAGAGTGATGTGAGTTCTGCATTACGTCTCCTGTTCCAGAATTGAAAACCGTATTGCAGCGGATATCCAACGTCAGCATCATACGAAGCGTCACCGTAATTCGAAATTCCCTGCTGCTTGTACTCGAGTTGTGTGAGATACCATTCAATGCCGATCGCCCAGCTTTCTCTTACTGTTGACGACACCTGCATGAACTGCACCAGCCCGCCACGCATGATCTGCATATGTGTGGTGTGTGCCGTTTCATGACAAGTTGCGGAGAACATCTCGTCTGAATCGTTCTCTGTTCCATCTGATGGATTGTAACGATACAATAAGATATTTGGATTGATGCCGAACGCAGACCAGTTTCCAAGATTCCTTGCCACATGATCACCTTGCTTATTGAACACGGAGTATTTTAACCGAAATGCCGGCCTGGTCAACCCTCCGATTTCGTTGTAATAGTAACGCATTGCTCCACGAAAGACGTGTGCATAGTGAAATTGTATACCGTTGCGCTCAATCGCCACGTTCCACTCCCCTTTCTTTTTCGGACCGGGCAACTGCGCTTGCCCAAATGTGCCACTGCGAATATCAAAACGGTTGGTTTCCCAGATCAGTCGATAATTTACAGGATGACGAAATCCTTCTTTCATTTCAAACTTTCCATCGGTATCGGTTACAGCAGTAGCCACATCGAACCAACGCCTTGCCTGGATCTTCACGCCCTGAACAGGGATGAATTTTCCGAGGCGGTTGTCGAATACCGTAACACGGCCCGAAGGATACCATTTGGAATTTTTGCGTTGCGAGCTGCCAACGCGCGTTGACGAGTCTTCTGTGTAGCCTGCAAGTGCGTAGGCTGCATCCTCGAGTTGTGCGATCGCTACGCCAAGGCCTTCATTGGCTCGTGCATCTCGCTGCAACGTTCCATTGGCGTGATCCGGAAGATACAGCTCATCGAGAATTTCGAAAGCAACGCCCTGGGCCGACCGAAAATCCACGGGTACAGCAGCATATCGATACATGGGTTTTTCGTTCGTGATCGATGGCTCATAGAAGTTTTCAGGTGCCGATGCGTTTTCATAGTCAAGCGGGAAATCGAAAAGCTGTAGTGTGCTGTCCTGAGCAAGTCTATCGTAATCGATCTCGCTGGTAACTGCAAATCGAACGTACCAATGAGTTGGCTTAATATCAAAAAAGGGAAAAGAACCTGAGCTTGAGTCCGATTTCAATTGCTCGTACGCATGGCGCATATTGACAACAGAAAATGGATTAAGCAGTTTCTTTCCCCATACCAATTCTTCTTCTTCAACAGTCAATTCTTGTTTTTCTACCATGTCATCCCAACAAGACGACAATGTCACAGCCATCAATGCCATGATCGCCATTGACCTGACCCCACAACTCCAGCCCATAAAAAATTCTGATGAAGATACCTACTACACAAATCCAACCCATGATTGGCAATCACGTCAACTTAAAATGTTGTGCCAGCTGTTAAGGTGCCCCGGTTGTAAAGTGTCTAGGCGCTCAAGCGTTTACGTCAAAGGGTTCCGATGACAAGTTTGTTTCGGACACACTGCCTGATGGCTACGGGATGACAGCATTCGCGAGTCGGGCCAGGCCTCATACTTAAAATGTGTCGCGAGTGCACCTTCAGTTTGACGGAATTACCTATGTTGCGCTGTCCGTTGTGTTGTAAATTTGATGAAGAAACAAAAACCTAAAACGCAAATGAAAAAGATCAACATTATTTACTGGATCGTAACAGGGATCTTCGGGGCCTTTATGTTGTTTTCCGGCATCATGAATGCAATGGTGGATGCAGGTTCAATTGCCCTCATTAAAACCACGCTGGGCTACCCGCACTACATCATTGCATTCCTGGGAGTCGCAAAGATTTTGGGCGTTATCGGCATCCTGGTACCTGGATATCCGAGAGTAACGGAGTGGGCATACGCAGGCCTTTTCTTCGACCTCGTGGGTGCAACTTATTCAGGTATTGCAGTAGAAGGATTCAATGCAGGCACTCCGTTCATGCTTGTATTCTTCGCTTTCGAAGCGCTTTCGTACATCTACTATCACAAGCGGTTGGCGGCAAAAGGCGAGCCTGCGATGGCTGGCGCGTAAATAAAAAAAGCGTTTCGATAGCAGCTCATCGAAACGCTTTTTTTATTGTTGAGAGTTTTACGCCAGAGCTCCTGATTGAGAATTGCCGTCACGGAATGCAGAAAGCCCTAATCCTATCAGCAGGTTCTTGAGTATGTTGTTCACGTTGTGGAAACTCCAGATGATCAAGCCTAATTCATGATCGAGTTTCGTGAGCACGTAATTAGCCATCACGAACAGGAACAAGTTAAAGCTAAAGTAAAACAACACGCCACTATTGATCCATAGAAGTCCGGCATTGTTCATAGGCCTTATGGCAGAAAACACGGAAATGAAATAGGAAATGCTGTAGAGAATACAAATTGTACCACCCAAGGTCCACATCAGGGTGAGATACTCAGAGAAGAATGATTGAACGAGTGTAACTACAACCAAATAAGCGATGATATAAATAACGAGAGAAACGCGAACAATGCTCTTGTGCTTTGGCGAATCGTTGGACACCTCGTAATAGAACCAGGCCAGTAAAAGGAAGAATGCAACGTCATAGGCATTGAACAAAGCTACGTTCGACAGGCCGTTCTTATAGCGATAAAGACCAATCGAGTCGCTAAGTCCTGATATCAGCGTCATCGCTCCTATGAGGTGAGCAGGACGCGTTGCATACTTTAACCTTAACAGGTAAAATATGAACGGAAATGCCACCGAGATAAACGAGGCATGACTAATTATCTCTGAAATAGGCGCAGAAATCATGCAGAGCGCTTTGGTTTATTCTGATTCAAGTGGACAATTATCACCACTACAAGGGAATGATTTATCATATACCATAACCTCGCTTTCTTCGCGGCCACCTGTCACGCCATCGAGTAATTCTGGGGCGTTGATGATCACGAGGACCTGAGGAGATAGATCGATATCGCTCAGTGCGGGTTCGATGTCAATTGGATCGAAGGTTGTGTTCTGCAGAACCTCGTCAAAAACGTCACGTCCAAAATAGTGCAGCCAAACTTCACCTGGGTTGGATGAACGGAAGGTACTGGCCCATTCACGAGCGATTTCACGCGAAATCTGAGCGCCACTGTTTGCATCGATATAAATCCGGCTCTCGCCACCATTCCAAACACTGAGTGACTCATCGATCGGAACGAGAATAAAGTGATGAACGCCCTCACCATCGATACCGTGGCTAAACGCTATGCCAGTAAGCGCACCGGCTGAGGCCATAAGGCTGGTCAATTGATCTCGTGTAACGGAATATCCGGAAAGCGATGTGCGTGAGCCAACGTGATTTCGATCTTTGAAGAGCTGCAACCAGCGGAGCCCGGTCTCATTCGGAATCTGCTCCCCAATGCTGCGGTAATAAGAAAAGTCTGAAATGTTCTTTTGAACTTCATCTTTCCCATCCTGACAGGCCAGCAGGAACACGGTCAGTACGATGGCGATAAAGGAAATGGTTTGTTTCATGTGTCAACAGAAATCGAGTTTCTGCGGTTTGGTTTATTGTTGTTCTTAATCGTACAACCAGCCACAAGGTAAGCGACCTAAAAAAATTATGCCCGCTTGAGCCTTTTGCAATGCGATGTCATGATCAGGCTGGAAAACTCCAATCTTTCAAATATACCGAATTTTTAAAGGGCTCCGTAGCCTGTAGATAGACTTCGAAAAATAAAAACGGCTAATCCATGGAAAGTGCATAATTATCTAATTGTCAGCGGTTTTAAAGGGGCTATCCCCATAATTGATCACGATGACAAGGTAAATGCGCACCTGGAAATATGTTGCAACACGAAAAACCTGCTTTCGATAACTTGTCAGCCGGTAATCAGCTTCGACAGCTTTTGCTTGTAAGTCGACTTCTTGTTATCATCGCACCATCATTATTTCACCAGATAACATTTGCTTAAATTTTTTGATTTGATGAATCAATTAAGTGCTGTTTTGAAAAACCTTCAGACAACCGTAACTTCTGACCTTTGGAAGTCATCTGCCCATTGAAATTCGATCCCACCATTGAGCTGATGTCTCACCGAGTCATAATCGAATAACGTACAGCGCAGCACATGGAGTTGTCCAAGCGAATAACCTATTCTCGCATCATTTTCAGTGCAGGTATCATCCTGCTCGCAGCGCTGTGCGGTTTGTTTTTGTACGAAACGTACCAGGAGAATATGTCTTCGCGTGTAGTGCAAAGCTCGAACATGGTAAGCCACCACCTCGAGTCCGCTTATTCGACACTCCAGGAGAAAGAGGCTGCATTGCGAGGAAGCTTGCTCGTGAATGACACCGCGTTGATCAGACTGACACCATACAGACAAAGGCTCGACTCTCTTCTACAGGTAACTGAACCATTGTTGCAGGGAAACGAATCGCAATTGAAAAAACTGGCCGAACTGCGCACGCTGACTGACCAGATCCTGCAAAAAGATTCGATACTTATACAGCACGCGGGTTCACGTGCTGATGTATTTAAAAATGGCCTGGTTATGGAAAAGCTGCGGCTGCTGATCAATCAAATGCAGCAACTTGAGCTTCAACAAGCCCATGCACTAGACATTGAAGCGCAGAAACACACTATTTTTGCCACGCTTATCGGTGTGGCGGCCAGTATGTTTTCCATTATTGTATTTGTACTTGCATTCTATTTTATCGACCAGGAATTGAAGCGCACTCAGATGCTCGTGAACGAAACGCGTATGCTAAACGAGAAAGTGGCGCAGTTCAACACAGAACTCGAAGTGGCTAATAAGAACCTTCAACAACTCAATTCAGAACTGGGCACCAAGAATGTGCAGCTCGAGAAATACGCACAGGAAATAAGCTCCTTCACGCATATCACCAGCCACGATATGCAAGAACCATTGCGAAAGATCGAGTTCTTTATTTCAGTGATCGAGGACCGCGAGAAAGAGCACCTGTCTGACGAAGGGAAACGACTGCTCGACAAAGTCGTACAATCTGTTCTGCGAATGCGCAAATTGTTCCTAAGCATGCTGGAATTTTCGATGACAAACACGGTGGGCAATGTGGTGGAGGTGATCGACCTGAACGAAGTTCTCAACCTTACACTCGAGTCGTTGAAAGTCTACATTAAAGACAATAACGCGATCATCGAAAGTGAGTTGCTGCCCCGGGTCAAGGGAATCAAGTATCAATACATTCAGCTGTTTGAAAATATCATCAGCAATGCGATCAAGTTCAAACGAAAGGGAACAACACCGGAACTTGTCATTGGCTGTGTGACGATAAACTCTGATTCCGCTTCTCACCTTGGACTAAAGCCGAGCACGGAATATCACCGAATCGATTTTCGTGATAATGGCATCGGTTTCGATCGGGTTTATGCGGAAAGAATTTTCCAGATATTTCAAAGGCTTGTGCCTGCAAATGAATCTTACAGTGTCGGGATCGGTTTGACTATTGCTCGGAAGATCGCGGAAAATCACGGAGGCATTCTGATCGCGGATTCGGAGTTGAATGTCGGCTCTGTTTTCTCCCTTTTTATTCCAGTTGATCTCGTTCCTTCCCTCGCTGTTGAGCAAGCCCGCTAAAATCTAGCTACTCAAGCAGTCGTCTCCTGTTCGATCTGCGAACGCGTTCAGCATTCTTAGCCACTCCGCTGCTGTGCCTTCGAAAAGTGCGTGCTTCACCTCCGCTTGCATTTCGCGATGAGCGTGGCACCGACTTGCCAGCGTGTTCGCTCGAATGCGTTTTTGATGAATAACGTCTATTCGCTGATGTAACCCTTCCCTCCGGAGCTCGGGCCTGAACCATGTAGCGCTTGTTGGTCGTTATCGCCCTACCTTCAGTTGATCGTTCTTCCGCACGAAACTTCCGGTGAAAACGGAATATTTTTCTCGTGTTATGGATCTTGACTTTCTGATCTGTTGCAGAAGTGGGATCAACGGGAGTACGGTCCTGACTTTGAGCCAATACATCCTTCATTGTAGCACCAATGATCAATGCCGTTATGATGTAAATAGCCGGTCTCATAAAATAAAAATAGAATAAACTTGACTTGATTTCAAGTCCCTGCATCCCGCTGATTTCTATGCAGTAGTTTCTTTCGCTAAGGTCAGTTCATGGTGAGCGTTTTCTTTCGGATCCAATGTTTAGTCGGACCGTCTGGGTATCCATGACCATACATAGCGATTGTCCTAACGGGATGTCTGTCTTCAATCAATTAACCTGCTGACGGGGAACGGTAATTTCATCTTAACAAAGTTTCGACCGGCCACAACACTTTCAAGTTTCCTTTATTGCTTATAGCGATGATGTATTCGAGAAAACACGTGGCGGTAGAATCAGTTTTACAAGAATTCAGCTTGGGCATCCTGCTGCTGTTGTATTGGTTCGCGTTGATTTGTGGTGAGAAGAAGAAATAAAAGTAAAAGTTGCAACCCAATTGCACGACTATGGCATCTACATTTGGATAGTTAGCAATCGAATGGCGCACGATCACTCACACAGACACAACCATCATCATGATTTTACGGATGAAGACCGGTCGAAGAATATACTGTCGGCATTCTGGCTCAACACACTTTTTGCCATCATTGAAGTAGTCGGTGGATTGTATACGAACAGTGTTGCCATCCTCTCCGATGCTGTTCACGATTTTGGCGACAGTCTCTCGCTGGGTCTCGCTTATTACTTCCATAAAAAATCAAAACAAAAACGCGACAGCAACTACAGCTACGGATACAGAAGGTTTTCTCTGCTTGGCGCGATCATCAACTCGGTTGTGCTTACCGTGAGCTGCGTTTTTATCTTGCGCGAATCGATACTTCGCCTCTTTCACCCTGAACAACCCGATGCGCGCGGCATGGTTGTCCTCGCGGTGATTGGAATTGCGATCAACGGGTTGGCCCTACTCCGCCTCAAGAAAGGAAAAAGCATCAATGAACGGGTGATATCACTTCACTTCATCGAAGACGTGCTTGGGTGGGTAGCAGTGCTGATCGGCAGTGTCGTGATGATATTTGTTGATGTGCCGGTGTTGGATCCTTTGTTGTCAATTGCCATCGCAGTATATATTCTCTATAACGTGTTCAATAACATTCGTGCAACGCTTCGTATTCTGTTGCAGGGGCGGCCGGAGAATATCGATGAGACTGATATCCGAACGCGCGTACTGGCTGTTCCCGGGGTAAAAGACATGCACGACCTTCATTACTGGACGCTCGATGGTCAGTACAACATCCTTACGCTCCATGTGGTTGTCAATGGAAGTCCTGCGTTGATCGAGGCTGAAAAAATAAAATCCGAAATAAAACACACCCTCCAGCACAACGATGTTCACCACATCACCTTGGAACTCGAGCCCGAAGAAAATCAATGCACCACGGAGAATATCAGTTAATGTGCATGACGTTCAATGGCGTTGAAAATGTTTCAGCTATATCCTCGTTCGAATCGGCATATATCTGATTGAATGGACAGATCGCTGTAATCTCCTTAACCTGAACGGTGAGTGATTCTCGTTGAAGGCGCTCGCTGTCATCCACAGCCCGCAATGTTACAAATGAGTCGTTTATTCCAGCTACAGTGGCGAGGAACATCCCTTTGCCGAGGCGTCCGCAATAAACACCGAGAATGCCCCCGGATTTTTTGCAAAGCTGAAGATGATGAAGGATGTTTTTTTGATTTCGTACAAACTCAACCTTAAGTTCACGCAGTTGCAGTGTGTGTTCCTGCTGGGTTAAAAAGACCTGGGCAATCTTTTCAAGAATGGTTAGCATGATGGATCCGGTTTGGTTTAACATCAAGCAGCCGTAAAAAAATGTGCCAGCCGCTCGGTGCCGAGCATGGTTGCCTTCCAATGTCCAGGTAAAGCCGATGGTTTGCCCGGTGCCTCCGTTAAGTAAAATCAATGAAAATATTGCGAAGATGATGTTTTGCCGCAGCCTGGTTACAAATTCCACAAAAAAGAAAAGGCTTCGAAACAAGCGAAGCCTTTCCGGTGAAGAAAAAATTAAACCTTAGTCATTATCAGGTTTATCTTTCAATTGCATTTTGGTCACGAATACTTTTTTGCCTTCATCGTTGATGTAGTAATATTTGGTTTCCGTGTCCATATAGATGGTCTGTCCATCAGGCCCTACCTTATCATCAAGACGCTTATCTGAAATTTCGGCAGCAGCTTTGGCAGCGCCTTCAGAGATCTTATCACCTGCACGATCAGCTGCATTCTCAACTTCGTGCTCGCTTTCTTTTGCATCTCGGTTCACTTCATCAACCTTGCGATCGGCCTTATTTTCAAGTTTTTCCTTATCATGACGATATGCATCGCCCTGAGTTGCAGTTTTCAATCCATACAACTCAACGTCAGCTTTAGTACCATCGCTGTTGGCAACGGTCTTGTACGTGAAAGCAACCTTCTGAATATCACGCGTTGGGTTTTTCAGATTGATCGTGCGTGTTTCAGCACCAGCATTCAGCTGGCTACCAACATTCACTTCCTCCATATCGCCTGATTCATAGAACACCTGAACGCGATCGATATGTACCGGAGCATCCTTCACTTTCAGCTTGATCGCCTGGAACTCATCAGCACCAAGAACTACGATCGACTCGCTTGTAGTCTTGAAACTTGCTGTCACCTGTCCTATCCTCTTCCATCCGGGATCATTATCAGCAACTACAGCCGGCTTTTGACCGAACACAACTGCGATCGATCCCAAGACCATACTCAACATCACAAATACTTTTTTCATATCGACTTAAAGTTTAATTGATGAAAGAGTGTCAAACATTTATGCCAACGACCATTTAATAATGGACGATCGGAATCAGAGCAGCCCTATCGCACCTGATCATTTATGAAGGTGTGCC
>CBHROW010000192.1:0-10149 GCA_966080355.1 uncultured Chryseosolibacter sp. | reverse complement strand
GGCTATAAATAACAAGGAATCGCCAGGAAGAAAGAATCCGAAGAATACGCCAGTTTCGGCAAAGATAATTACCAGGAGAAGTGTCAACCCTCCGAATTGAATGATGTTTTCCGGATTGAACGAATCTAAAATGGCCAGGAGGTTGATGTACTGCAGCACCAGAGTCATTAATATATAATTTGAACCACGAACTTGCCGTCCCAAAAAGATTACGCCATGACTTCAGAATTTTCGTGTTCATGCCCTGAAGATGCGCGTATGCTTCCTATTCCATAAAGAATCGAAAAAAAGATGGAATACTTACACTCCACTTATATACCCTTCGAATTCAATAAGAAGGGTGGCAAGGTAAAGCAAAAATGGGTTTTGCCGTATCCATTGATCAAAAAAAATGCCCATCAGTGAATCGTTTAATACCAAATGGTTCAATGTCGATGACTGTGTTACAGATCAGCGTATAACGGAGTATGAGAAAGTCAGCCCGTCAGCCACGAGCCTGCTAAAACAGAAGCAAATATTACACTTATCGGCCGACTGGCTCATTTTCATTAATTTCAGGAGACGATCAGATAGTCGATCTTGCAGCAATTGTCTATATGATAAGTCTTTTTTCCACCGAATAACAGATGCATATGAAGTTTACGAAGGCGTTGAGGTACACCGTCATTTTTGCCACGATTGGCATAGTAACCACGTTCCTGGTCGTATATGTTCAGCGCAATACGATCAACACCTACAACAAGAACCTGCCTTACATCAGCCTGGGCGATAACATCAAGAACCGCACGACTAAAGCGCACCTCTGGTTTGAAGAACTGCTTGCCGGTGACAATTCGCTAAAGTTCGAGGGCGACATCCTCCCGATGTTCACCTCGAGTCAGCAAATACTTCAAGGCGCATATGATGGCACGTCAACGGAGTTGGGAACCTTTCAAAAAACAAATGACGAGGAGACGCGCGCTATTTTAAAAGAGTCGATCATTGCGATCGAAGCGCTTACCAATTCCGCGAAAGAGCGATATGCAACTCACCAGGTTAATGCAGGAACAACTGACCAGGCAGGAGGAACACTGGACCAGCAGTTCGATGCCAGCTACGATTCATTCCAGAAGTCGATGGAAAAACTCGTTGCACATGTTGGAATGAATGTAAGCCGTGACACTGCGAGCCTCAACACATTGTCGTGGGTGAGCAGCGGCCTGGTGTTGGTCAGTATGGTGATCCTTACGCTACTCATCAACAGACTTCAAAGCGGCAACGATCATTTGCAGACGGAAAGCAAAAAGAAACTTGACGAAGAAACCGAACGCGTTTCTACCCTCACAACCTTTATCGAGGCGGTGTCGGCCGGTAACTATGATATTCAGCTGGAAGCGAAATCCGAAGACGACAACCTGTCGACAACGCTGATCAACATGCGAGACAAACTGAAGACCAATGCGGAAGACGATCGCAAACGAAACTGGTCTACTACCGGCCTGGCACAGATCGGAGAGATTCTTCGCTCTTCTAACATGAAGACGAGCGACCTCTACGACAACATCATCAAGTTCGTGGTGAAGTACACTAAAAGCAATCAGGGCGGCTTGTTTATACTCAACGAAGACGATGAGAATAATAAGTTCCTCGAGCTTGTTGCCTGCTATGCTTTCGAACGGAAAAAATTCCTGACTAAAAAAGTCGAGATCGGTGCCGGTCTTGTCGGACAAAGTTTTCTGGAAGGCGAACGCGTCTATCTTCTGGAAATCCCATCAGACTATATCAGCATCACATCGGGACTCGGAGGGTCAAATCCAAACGCCCTTTTGATCGTGCCTTTGAAAGTCAACGACAAGATCTACGGTGTACTCGAGCTTGCGTCTTTCGCAAAATATCAGGATTACGAGATCGAACTGGTTGAAAAGCTGGCGGAAAGTATCGCGTCAACAATATCGAACGTACGCATCAACGATACCACCCGCGTTTTGCTCGAGCGCACGCAGCAACAGGCAGAGGAAATGAAATCGCAGGAGGAGGAGATCCGTCAGAATATGGAAGAGCTCGAGGCTACGCAGGAGGAAATGCGGAGAAAACAATCGATCCTCGAGAAGGAACTTGCGCAGTCGCAGCAACAGGGAGAGATCCTTCGTCAGCAGGAGCGGAAGCTTCTCGAGTCGCAGGACACCTTGCAAGCCATTGTCGATAACATTCCGCGCGCCATTTTCTGGAAGGACAAAGAGTTGCGCTTCATGGGCTGCAACAAGATCTTTGCGTCTGTCGCTGGTGCGCAATCGCCAGCGGAACTTATCGGCAAAACAGATTTTGACATGGCGTGGTCTGCACAAGCTGACGCCTATCGGCAGGATGACCTCGAAGTGATGGGCAAGCGCAAAGCGAAGCTCGACATCGAGGAAGTGAACATTAACAGCGAAGGCGAGGAATCATGGGTGCTCACGAGCAAAGTGCCCATCATCAATCACAATGAAGAAGTGGTGGCGATACTCGGTATGTTCGAAGACATTACGGCACGGAAGAAGCGTGAGGCCGATATTGCGAAGAAGCTGGACGAACGTGAACATGCGCTGAAAGAGCTTACTGCGCTGAAGCAGTTGCTTGAAGCGCGAAAGGTGTCGTAGCTGCGCTAAGTGCGACTCATTAAAAAATCGGAGGATATTTCGTACTTTTACACGATACTAGCCTTACCACCCAGGTATGACAAAACATTTTTTTAGCTGTATTGTTGCGCTACTGGTTGCATCGACTGGTCTTTTTGCGCAGGAACGGAAGGATAAAGCCCCGGTAACGTTCGAAGAATTGTATGACGAACCCTATTCGGTCAACAAACTTTTCATCGGCTTCCAACCTCTTTACGGAGAACTGTTCGTGACTAATGTCAATGCGGGTTTTGGTGCTGAAGCGATCTATTACCACCAGGATAAATTCGATGTCAAAGCGCATTTCAGGAAAACCTACAGCCAGCGCTTTTTCGATTTTTCAAGGGATCTCGCGGCCAACAACAGCGATGTTGATAATCGCACTGAAGTGTATAACTACTATGAGCTTGGCGCGACCTATCATGTGAAAGATTTTGAGCAGGCTTCAAAAACAAAAATGTTCCTTTATAAAAGCAGTTACAAGGGAAACAAGTGGTCTGCACGTGTTCCTTTGAATGCTGAAATTCCCTGCAAGGTCCGCAAGATCTACGGTGTGCGGTTAGGCGGTTTGATGTGGAATAGTACTACTGACCTTAGCCGCGCGATCCAGGCGCAAAAATTGACGAACGCTTCATTTCTCAGTGGTGACACTCCGCTTGCCACAGAGGAGTTTGATCCTGCATCGGGCAAGATGCAACCTGTAGCAGTCTTCAGTAATATATCATCCACCGCGGTTTACCTGGGCGGGTCGATGTCGTGGTTCAGGAATGTTGCCGTGAGCTTCGACAAGTTCGAAGAAGGCGTTGACGATGGTATGCTCACCGTGTTTGCCGATCTCATCATAGCGCCATCGGTTCATGTCGATGATATCGTTTATACTTCAAAAGACGGGCAAGGAAATAAATTGTCGACTGCAGTATAGTCAGCCGATCCCCTCAAAACAAAAAGTGTGGGCTTTCGCCTCGGGATCGATGGGCGTTTCAATCGCACGATGTCATGGTCTTATGGCGGTGAAGTAGGCTATCGCCCCAGCCTGGAAGGGCGCTCGTTCTTCGCCATGTTCAAGATCAGCTTCCCAGTGTATGGGACAAATCTTGATTATAAGGTGGAGTCGTTTGGTAAGTAGCGCTCCGATTGCTTGTCGGATTCAATCATTTTAGATTTGAAATTTGAGATTTATGATTTTTGAATCTCATTGCCTTTGTTTGCCCAGCTAGGATTGACTTACAAGGGAATTACACACGAGCCAGTCTCAGGCCTTGCTACATCTAAAATCTTAAATCTAAAATCACTACTGTCCGGGAAAGCTCACCAGAACTTCCAACACCATCACTTCGACTAAATCTTTTTGTCGCTCCGGGGCCGCTTGGCCACTGATATGCTTCATCCGGCCTTAACCCTGGCCGCACATTCCACTTCCAGACCAAGGCCAGGCTTAGGTCCTCCTGAAGCATACCAGAAGATAGAAATGCAAAATGCAGATGAGGCCTCTTTTCACAAATGCTCTAAAAAGTCGTAGCGTAAACCAAATTCGAAGATTTTTTTCGATTCTAAAATTTCCCCGGACAGTAGTGATCTAAAATCTTAAATCTTAAATCTTAAATCTTCCCGGGGCTTCCGCTATCTTCGGAGCACAGAACTTTATGAACGTACAAACTCCCTGCGACCTGCTCGTCTCCAACATCAAGGGCCTCGTACAGGTCCGTGAAAACAATCTGCGAAAAGTTGCCGGTGCTGCGATGGCGGATTTGCCTGTAGTAGAGAACGCGTTCCTGGCGATCAAAGATGGGAAGATCCTCGCGTTTGGACCGATGGACAGCATGGCGTCTTTCAACACAACGGAACGGCTAGACGCAACCGGGCGATTTGTAATCCCTTCTTTTGTCGACTCGCACACCCATATCATTTTTTCAGCACCCCGCGAAGAAGAGTTTGTAATGAAGATTCGCGGGGCCACGTACCAGGACATTGCCGCAAAAGGCGGTGGCATCCTAAACTCGGCAACGAAGCTGCAACATACCACCGAGCACGAATTGTTCGAACGCGCTATGGTCCGCATTCGCGAGGTGATAAAGACCGGTACCGGAGCAATTGAAATTAAGAGCGGTTACGGACTCACTGTAAAAGACGAATTGAAAATGTTGCGTGTTGCGCGCAGAATCGGTCGCGAAAGCCCGCTGACGGTAAAGACAACCTTTCTCGGTGCACACGCTGTTCCTTCGGGAATTTCAAAGAGCGACTATGTGCGTTGCGTCATCGAGGAGATGATCCCCGCAGTAGCTGAAGAAAAGCTGGCAGACTATATCGATGTGTTTTGTGAGGAAGGTTTTTTTTCGATGGATGAGACAGAGGTCATTGTTGAAACCGGAAAAAAATTCGGAATGCGACCACGTATCCATGCGAATCAATTGAATCGTTCAGGTGGTGTTCAAGTCGGTGTAAAGACGAAAGCGATCAGCGTTGATCACCTCGAAAGCATGGGCGATGAGGAGATCGAAGTCTTGAAAAATTCCGACACCATGGCGACCGCACTTCCGGGCGCTGCATTTTTTTTGAATTTGAATTTTCCTCCGGTCCGCAAAATGATTCAGGCGGGGCTGCCAGTTGCAATTGCGTCAGACTACAATCCGGGAAGTGCACCGAGCGGAAATATGCTCACGATGCTGTCGCTTGCTTGTATTAAAATGAAAATGACACCGGAGGAAGCGATCAACGCGGCTACCATCAACACGGCTTATGCAATGGAGCTAAGCGAGACGCACGGGAGTATCACAACCGGTAAAGCCGCGAATGTTTTTATCACCGAAAAAATTCCATCTCTTGCATTCCTTCCATACTCCTTCGGCACTTCGCATATCGACACAGTTGTATTGAACGGAAAGATCATTCGCTGATTCCGCCTGTGCCGAATTCAAATCGATAATAGTTTCGAAAAAATAGCCATGTTCCTGAAACCAGGTTGACGACAGAAAGTAACACAAGGTCAACCCCGAACAGGATGAGCACAAGCATGGCAATCTCGATCCCGAATGCCCACCGCCCAAAACTTTCAGGGTTGTTGAAATTAACATGCGTTATGCCATAGTGCAGGATCGATATCGAGATGAGAAATATCATGGCCGACAACATGGTCATGTATGACAGGTGGCCCGGGAAATATTTCCAAATGAAAATCAGTTCGGGCGTCAGCAACACTGCGAAAGTCAACCACGTCACGGTGGTGCGTTTCAAAATTGTCAACGGCAGATTGCGTATCAATGGCATCTGATATTCTAAGCGCTGCATTTGCAGCAGCAACATGAATTGGCCGCTGGCAGCAAGTGAAATTCCCATAGCCATCAAACGCCAGTCGTAAGCTTCTGCGTGGTAGAGTGACGCAACTGCGAAGATCAATCCGCAGCCGAATATTTTAGTGGCAAATATCATTACCGGTTCTGACCGAAATACCCAGGTGATGTAGAATGTGTAGTACGGCCGTGCCAGCCGGAGGTCGATATAATTCTTCAGCCAGGAAATTTTCGGCTCATGCCTCTGCCGGATCGCGCCCCATAGTGATACCGTTGCGAGCGAGGTCAGAACCAAACATGCAGCCATGATCATCGCCATAATTTGAAATTGACCATTTGCGATTGCCGTTAGTAAGAGAAAGGCAGCATACAGGAGTACAGGCATCAACTGCGATATTATCGGCACGTAGAGCGCAGCCACCTGTCGGACCAGCGGAACTAGACGAAGGAGAAATACAAAGCTGTTTTCCTGAACTGTGAACCTTTGCTGATTGAAGACTATTATTTTGATCGTGTAGATCGACCAGATCGAGATGGGAATAAGCAGGAGGGTCGGGGAGGCCGTGAAAAATTGGGCAAGTGCCCTGTGTTCTTTTCCGCTCATGAAACCGAACGCCAGCGTGATCACTACCATAAAAAAACCAGCGTTGAGACGGTAATATTCCCGCACAAAGATCTTAGACAACGCGGGCAGAAGGTCACGCATTCAGCAACTCCTGATTTTCAATTTTGTAGGAATGATCGATCTTGAGATCAGGCGCAATGTCCTGGTGAGAAGAAATGAGGAACATGACACCGCGGGCAGTAAATTCTTTTATTATGCGATCGAGTTGTTTGCGCGCTGCTTCGTCCAACGTGATGAAGGGCTCGTCAAGAATGATGAGTTGCGGTGATCCGAGGAACGCAAGCGCGAGCGAAAGTTTTTTCAGCATTCCGCTCGAGAAAGTTCCGCATGAAAAATGAAAGAACGCATCGACACCAAAATGTTGAATGACCTGCGATTGCTGACCGTGTGTCGCCCCCTTAGCTTTCCCAACAAATCGAACAAGGTCTTTTGCGGTGAGGAATGCCGGGTACAGCGGTTCGGCTTCAGAAAAGTTGACCAGTTGTCTATAGGCTACAGGTGATCTTTTCTGATCGATCGCATTGAAAACAATGTCGCCTTCGAACGGAATTATACCGGCAATCGATTTAAACAATGTCGACTTGCCTGAGCCATTCTGACCTTTGATCCAATGTACACCCGGGTCCAGCGTACGCTGATCAACTTTAATGATCAGCCGATCATGGTATCGTTTCGCGTACTTACTGAAGGTGAGCATGTCAGGGTTGGGTTACCGATGCCGAGATAGTGATCTTTGCTTTCAAGGAGTCAGCTACAGAGCAATATTTTTCGATGGAGAGCTGAGCGGCTTTGAACAGTTCTTCTTCACTGATATCGGGCGACACTATCTTATAATGAATGTTGATCGCAGTAAATGACCGGGGCGGATTTTCACGCCTTGTGCCTTCGGTCTGCATTGTGAATTCGGCAATGGTCTTTCTTCTCTTCTTCAAAATGGCAACGATGTCCACCGCGCCACATGCTGCAACAGCCGAAAGCACTGACTCAACGGGTGACATATTCTTTTTCAAGCCCAACGCGCGCATATCAATAATGTCGGTGATTCCATCTTGTGTGACAGATTCGTAAACTTCATCTTCGATCATTCGGGTGACTATCTTCATACTGATTTTTTTATCCTGATGTGACCATTATATTTGACGCTTTCAGCCCTCCATAATTACAACCATGCTTTCCGATAAAATCAAATCTGCAATTCGCGATGTCAATGACTTCCCTAAGCCGGGAATTATTTTTAAGGACATCACACCTGTTTTTCACGATCCCGGGCTTGTTCGCGAGATGGTCGTGCATATGGCACAAGAGCTGGCTCCGCTTAAACCCGATGCCATTGCCGCAGTCGAAGCTCGTGGATTTATTTTTGGAGCGATTCTGGCGCATGAGCTTGGGTGCAAATTTGTTCCGATTCGCAAAGCGGGCAAGTTACCGCATAAAACAAAAAAACAGGAATACCAGCTGGAATATGGCACGGCTGCGATTGAAATGCATGAAGATGCTGTCCAACCTGGATGGAATGTGATCATTCATGATGATCTTCTCGCTACTGGCGGCACTGCCATTGCAGCTGCAAACCTGATTTCGAACCAGGGCGCGCATCTTGCCGGGTTTTCATTCATTGTGAATTTGAAATTTCTGCCCGGTGAGCAAAACCTTATGGAGAGTTTCGGAGTTAAACCTCATTATTTGGTTTCATACTGAGTCCCCGCTTTTGAAGGATTTGAAAATTTACATTTGACATTTGAAATTTTGCCGGACTCAAATTTTAAATGTCAAATTTCAAATTGCAATTATGATGGCCCCACAGCTCATCCCGATGTTCCCCCTCACCCTTCTTCCTCTCCCGGGTGAGCTCGTTCCCCTTCATATCTTCGAGCCGCGGTATAAGCAATTGCTGGCTGATGCCGAGACGCATGACATCACGTTTGGAATTTTTTGTAATCATGAATTCAACGCAGAAAAACTCGGGGCATTGATGAAATTGGAAAGCATGATCAAAAGATACCCATCAGGTGAATCTGATATCATCGTTCGATGCATCGACACGTTCAGAATGGATAAACTGTATCGCACATACAAGTCGAAGATGTATCCTGGCGGTGACGTTCATTTGTATAATACTGACCTCGGAGCCATGCCTGGCGTTGAGTTGTATGAACTCTTCCTGATTTATCAAACCCGAAGAAGCATCAGCAAACACTTCAACAGCTTTACGGTTCACCAGATTGCGCAGGAGTTGAATCTCGATCTTCACGAGCGTTATAAATATTTGTGTACTGCCGAAGCAAAGAAGGAAGGCTATCTACTGCAACAACTCAAGTTTCAGATCCACATTCTTACCCAGGAAGAAAAGAGTAAGGATGTATTTCACCTCAATTAATTTCGCCACAAAGGCTCGAAGACACGAAGGCTCGCGGATAATTTTTTATTTCGGGTGCGATGAATTTGGCCTTGTGATTCTTCTTGTTCATCGTGCTTTAGTGAAATTAGCATTGAGAGTGTCCGCTAACTGTTCATTACTGAGACAGTTTTTCCGATGGATTTTGTATTCACCAATGCCTATTCCTGATGCCTAATCCCTATTTCGGTATCGCGCAAAAATATTTTATCGTCACTGCATCCTTTCATTCGGTCTATCGTTTCAAACGCGTCTTTCAATCGATTGAAAATTATCTCCACCATGTTACGTGATTCTGAACTTCTTTAACATTTCTTAACGATGCCGCTGAAACTTTAGGTGATATCGGGTCGTCTTATCGGTGTATCCAAAATTTTAACGTTATGAAAAAGTTCCTTTCCATAGTAGTAGTGCTTGCCATGGCGAGCGGTGTTGTGTGTGCTAACGTTGATAAACCAAAAGCTGCGACAGGTATGGCAGTGGTGAAATCAAATTCAGGCTTCAAGTTGTTCTATAGAGGTACGAATTCCGGCAACGTAAAAGTATCGATCATCAATTCTAAGGGAGAACAGGTTTTTAAAGAAACACTGCACAATGTTGAAAGCTTTGTGCGGCCTTACAACATGAGTTCTCTCGGTGAAGACGAATATACCGTTCAGCTTACATCATCCGATGGCAAGCTGATCGACAAAGTTGCCTACACCAAAGAGACAATGGCCGATCATGTGCGCGTTGTTGCAGTAAAAAATAGCCCAAACAAATTTTTGATGAGCCTCGCTAACAAAACGGGTGCAGAGAATGTCGAAGTGAAGATCTATGATAAAGACAACAATCTTGTATTCCAACAATCGGAAAAAGTTTCAGGCGACTTCGCTAAAGTATACTCACTCAAGCAACTTCGTGATCATGTGATCTTCGAGGTGACAACCGATAATGGCGTTAGTACCTCGTTTGTGAGTAATATTCAGTAGTCTACAATCAGCCTATAGATAAAAGAAGCCATGTGTCTGCACGTGGCTTTTTTCTTGAATAAGCTTAAGGCTAAAAGCTGAAAGCCGAAAGCTACCGTGAAGATTTTAAATGTATTTGTGCACACACTTCCATCCGAAGGAAAGATCAGAAGCCAAGAGGCAAATCGCGCTTACTCTTGGAAGATGTCAATCCCTGAATTTGGTTGACCGTTTTTACTAATCAATTACCATTGGGCAA
>CBHROW010000191.1:0-10185 GCA_966080355.1 uncultured Chryseosolibacter sp. | reverse complement strand
AAAAGAATCGAGATTTAGAGAGCACTATTAGAAAATTCCAGCGATTATCCGAGAAAAGCGAGCTGACCAAATCAAAAAAATATTTTTTCAAAAAACTGCTGCTTTCTTACACTCAAATTCTGCCCGAACAATCCCCCATTAAGCTGCTATATTACAGGAACTTATATTTCCACAAAGCATCAACAAGTTATCCACAAACGTTGTTTCAAGGGCCAAAAAACCACTTTTTGATTTATCGAATCGGTTTTTTTCATTTGTACACTTGATGCTGACCAGATCGCGCGAGTCTGCTCGATTCTTAAAAGCCAAGACTATTTAATACGTTAAAAATCAGGGAAAAGTGCGTCCCACTTGACCTGTATTGATATTTGGTAACACCTAAATTCTTTAACCATGAGCGGAGCAACCCTGGAAGAACCTATCCTCAAAGAGAACAAAGACCGCTTTGTTCTTTTTCCCATCGTTCATCACGACATCTGGAAATTTTATAAGCAAGCAGAGGCTAGCTTCTGGACAGCGGAAGAAATCGATCTGAGCCATGACCTCAAAGACTGGCACAACCTCAATGATGGCGAACGTCACTTCATCATGCATGTGCTCGCGTTCTTCGCAGCCAGCGATGGCATTGTGAACGAAAACCTGGCAGAACATTTTGTTTCCGAAGTTCAGTATACCGAAGCAAAATTCTTCTACGGATTTCAGATCGCCATCGAGAATATCCACTCGGAAACTTACTCTCTTCTGATCGACACGTATGTGAAAGATGCAAAAGAGAAAGACAAACTGTTCCACGCTATCGACACGATGGACTGCGTCAAGAAAAAAGCGCAGTGGGCATTGCGCTGGATCGGTGACGGCACTTTCCAGGAACGCCTCATCGCCTTTGCCGCTGTAGAAGGAATTTTCTTTTCAGGTTCTTTCTGTTCCATTTTCTGGCTGAAGAAACGAGGATTGATGCCGGGGCTGAGTTTCTCGAACGAATTGATCTCACGCGATGAGGGTTTGCACTGCGATTTCGCATGTCATCTCTACACGAAACACGTGGTGAATCAACTCCCGAAAGAGCGCGTGATCGAGATCATCAAAGATGCAGTCGAGATCGAAAAAGAATTTGTGACCGATGCGCTTCCGGTAAATCTCATTGGTATGAACGCAGCGCAAATGCGTCAATACATCGAGTTCGTGGCAGATCGCCTGTTGAATGAACTCGTTGGCACGAAAGTTTACAACGTTACTAATCCATTCGATTTCATGGATATGATCTCGTTGCGTGGCAAGACCAACTTCTTCGAAAAACGAGTGGCAGAATATCAGAAGGCAGGAGTGATGAAGAGTACGGAGAAAGAATCTGCGCCAAAGTTTTCACTTAACGAAGATTTTTAATTAGATTCAAATCACTTTTTAAACTTCATTTTTTAACAACAACCCAATCACAAGATGCTTGTACTAAAACGCGATGGACATCGGGAGTCCGTAAAGTTCGATAAAATCACCGCCAGAATCGAAAAACTTTGCTACGGTCTCGATCCCAAGTTCGTTAACCCGGTTGAGGTGGCCATGAAGGTGATCAATGGCCTGTATGATGGTGTCTCTACGCAGGAACTCGATAATCTCGCAGCTGAGATTGCAGCTACGATGACTACGCGTCACCCTGATTTCGCAAAGCTTGCCGCGCGAATTGCAGTTTCAAATCTTCACAAAGTAACAAGCAAGTCTTTTTCGAACACGATGAAGCGCTTGTACCAGTATGTCGATCCGAAAACAGGTCAGAACGCTCCACTCATCTCGAAAGAAACGTGGAGAGTGATCAAAGAACATGCGCAGACTTTAGATGACGCAATCCTTTATGATCGTGATTTCAGCTATGACTATTTCGGATACAAAACACTCGAACGTTCATACCTGATGAAGATCGATGGTAAAACCATTGAACGTCCTCAGCATTTGATCATGCGTGTTGCAGTCGGTATTCATGGTGATGATATTCCGGCAGCGATCGAAACCTATAATCTTATGTCGGAGAAGTGGTTCACCCACGCAACACCGACTCTCTTCAACGCGGGAACTCCGAAGCCCCAACTTTCATCATGCTTCCTCCTCACCATGACGGACGACAGCATCGATGGCATCTACGATACATTGAAACAAAGCGCGACGATCTCTCAATCCGCCGGAGGAATTGGTCTCAGCATTCACAACGTTCGCGCGAAAGGCTCATACATCAAAGGAACCGGTGGAACATCGAACGGTATTGTTCCGATGCTCCGCAATTTCGATATGACTGCGCGTTATGTCGATCAGGGTGGTGGAAAACGGAAGGGAAGCTTCGCGATCTACCTCGAACCATGGCATGCCGATATTTTCGATTTCCTCGACCTGAAGAAAAATCACGGTAAGGAAGAAATGCGTGCACGCGATCTGTTCTATGCCATCTGGATTCCGGACCTATTCATGCAGCGCGTAGAGAACAATGAAATGTGGTCTCTCTTCTGCCCTAACGAAGCTCCTGGACTCGCAGATGTTTATGGCGAAGACTTCGAAAGACTTTACAGCAAATATGAAAGCGAAGGAAAATTCCGCAAGCAGGTAAAAGCACAGGATCTTTGGTTCGAAATCCTCGAAGCCCAGATCGAAACCGGAACTCCTTACATTCTTTACAAAGACGCAGCGAACAAAAAATCAAATCAGAAAAATCTCGGGACCATCAAGTCGAGCAACCTGTGTACGGAGATCATCGAGTACACTTCGCATGATGAAGTTGCCGTTTGTAACCTGGCATCGATCGCCCTTCCTAAGTTCGTTACCGAAGATGGAACATTCGATCATCAAAAACTCTATGAGATCACCAAGGTGGCAACTCGCAACCTGAACAAAGTGATCGATATCAATTACTATCCTGTCGAAGAAGCACGCAAGTCCAACATGCGTCATCGCCCTATCGGACTCGGTGTGCAAGGCTTGGCTGATGCATTCATCATGCTGAGAATGCCATTCGATTCTCCGGAAGCGCGTGGCCTGAACCGCGATATCTTTGAAACGATCTACTTCGCAGCGATGGAGGCTTCGATGGAAGAAGCGAAGAAGCATGGTCCATACGAGACATTCAAAGGTTCACCGGTTTCAAAAGGAATTTTCCAGTTCGACATGTGGGGTGTTACACCTTCATCCGGTCGCTGGAACTGGGATAAGCTGAAGCAGGAAGTGAAGCAATATGGTGTGCGTAACTCATTGCTCGTAGCGCCAATGCCAACAGCTTCTACTTCACAAATCCTTGGAAACAACGAGTGCTTCGAACCATACACTTCGAACTGCTACACACGCAGAACGCTTTCCGGGGAGTTCATCGTAGCCAACAAGCATCTGATGAGAGACCTGATCGGACTTGGTTTGTGGAGCGAGAACATGAGACAAAAGCTCATCTCTACAAACGGCTCAGTTCAGCCTATCGCTGAGATCCCGCAAAACATCAAGGACATTTATAAAACCGTTTGGGAAATTTCTCAGAAGGCGATCATCGATATGTCTGCAGACCGTGGCGCGTTCATTTGTCAATCACAGTCATTGAATATTCACCTCACCGATCCGAACTTCGGCAAGCTTACTTCAATGCACTTCTATGCATGGAAGAAAGGTTTGAAAACGGGCATGTACTACCTGCGTTCAACAGCAGCAGCCGATGCGATCAAGTTCACGCTCGACAAGAGTGCTGTTCAACAACCTGCAGCTGCGGAAGCTAACGCAATTGTTGCAACGGAACCGGTACTGGCTGCGGTGATGAACGATGCACAACAAGCCATTCAATACAATGCTTCAGCCGGAGACTACGATCAGAAGCGCTCCGACATGGCATGCTCGCTGGACAACCCGGACGCATGCGAAGCTTGTGGTAGCTAAGCGTACAGTTTTAAGTTTATAGTGATAGACCCGGTTGCAAAGCCGGGTTTTTCTTTTTATCACCGCAAGGACGCGGGGACGCGATGGTCGCTGAGAAATTGCCAAAGACAGGATATTTTATAGCGCTCTTGAATTGGCTAGTTTGAGTAATGAATAATTCGATTCTTACTGCAGATCAACTCAATCAACTTTCAGGCGCAATTCTAAGTAGTGCCGTTACGGTTCATAAGGAATTGGGGCCTGGCCTTCTTGAATCAGTCTACCAGCAATGCATGATGGATGAATTGAGATTTCGTAGGCTGCTCGTAGAGCATCAGGTTGTTGTCAATTTATTTTACCGTGGCAGGCCATTGAACAAAGATTATATGATTGACATTCTGGTTGAACGTGAAATCGTTCTCGAATTAAAGTCAGTCGAAAGCATTTTACCTGTACACGAAGCTCAGCTAATTAGCTATTTGAAATTATCAAACAAAAGGTTGGGCTTTCTTATAAACTTCAATGTCCCCCTATTGAAAAACGGATTCAAACGATTCGTAAATGGACTCTAGTCTAATTCTCTGCGATCTTTGCGCCTTCGCGCCCCTGCGGTGAGAATTTATGCTACCGAAGTTTGTTGCGCGGTTGACGATGAGTGATGAAAATGGAAAAGTGGATAGTGGTAAAGTGAAGCGAATCTTACAGCTAGCGGTATTTGCGATTCCAGAACGCAAACCACTTTTTATTTTTCGGATAGCTCCGCTTTGGCGTGATGTTATTGAATACAAGCGCTGTAACGAGCAGTATGGTTACACCGCTTGCGATCGGGCTCAATACATAGAAGTATCCGAGCGATTTTATTTTTTCAGAACCGATGACCGCGATCAATGCAGTTGCGCCTCCAGGTGGGTGCAGTGTCTTGGTAATTTGCATGAGCACAATAGACATCGATACCGCAAGCGCTGCAGCGAGCCAGGCCTCCTTCACCAACATGGCGACTGTAACACCGATCAATGCCGATATCACATGACCTCCGATCAGATTTCTCGGTTGCGCTAACGGGCTGTTGATCACACCGTAGATGAGCACAGAAGAAGCTCCGAAAGAACCGACCAAAAATAAATTATCTGAGACTGAAAGCGCCTTGCTATGGATCATTCCAATTCCACCGATGCCAACGAAGGATCCGATAAATGTCCAGAGATGTTCCTGGAAATCGATGAGGGTCTCTTTGTAAATAACATACCGGGCTACGCGCATGGTACGCTTGATCTTCCTGGTCATGAAAAAAATTGAGGCGCAAAAATAGAAAAAGATCCGTGTGCCGAATCAAAATTGAAAATAAATGAATGGTTGCACGGCTGCCGACTTCGTTTGTATAACCAATACAACGATTGCGACCATCCATGCCGCTTTAAGATAAAAGGGAATGTCTATAAATCTTTTCTGTATCACAACCTCTATTCGGGAAGGAACAAAATGCAAGGCATATCCGATCGCCATCAGGATAAGCACATTACTATATCCTGATAAGAATTGAAACAATATTTGGATATTAAAATGAAGGAAGAGCTGACCGAATATCTGGCCGACAACTTCCATGGAAGACGCGCGGAAAAAGATCCAGCAAAAACAAACGAAATGGAAGGTTATAAACATGTTTCCAAGCCGAGCGAAGTCAGCGTTTCGCACAGATATCAACGGTAGTTTTCTTTCGTTGACAAATTTGTGAACGGCTAGTGCTAACCCATGTAGTCCTCCCCAGATCAAGAATCTCCACGAAGCTCCATGCCAAAGTCCACCAAGGAGCATGGTGATCATGAGATTCATGTAGGTTCGAAATTTCCCTTTCCGGTTTCCGCCAAGCGAAATGTAAAGATAGTCGCGTAGCCACGTGGAAAGCGAAATGTGCCATCGCCTCCAAAACTCAGTAACATTTTGTGATTTATATGGAGAATTGAAATTGACCGGAAAATGAAATCCAAGAAGAAGAGCAATGCCGATCGCCATGTCGGAGTAGCCGGAAAAATCGCAGTAGATCTGCAGTGCGTAGCCATAGACAGCGAATAAATTCTCGAGTCCGGAGTAAAGGGTTGGCGCATCGAACACCCGATCAACAAAATTGATACTGATATAATCCGAGATAACGGCTTTCTTAAAAAGTCCACAGCCGATGAGGAATACAGCGCGACCGAACATTTCGGGAGTGACAATCGCGGGCTTGTTGATCTGTGGCAAGAAGTCTGCTGCGCGAACAATCGGTCCTGCAACAAGCTGGGGAAAGAATGAAACAAAGAACGCGTAGTCAATAATATTGTCGACCGGCTTGATAGTTCCACGATAAACATCGAGCGTGTAACTCAGCGATTGAAAAGTGAAAAATGAAACTCCCACCGGAAGAAAAATATCGAAGGGCCGGAATTCACGTCCGTAAAAACTATAAAAACTCTCAAACAGGAAGTTCGTGTATTTGAAATATCCGAGGAGTCCCAAATTAACGGCCAGGGTGAATACAATGAAGAGTTTTTTCGTCCACTTTTCCTGCGATGAATAGATCATTTTCGCCAGCGTAAAATCAACAACGGTAGCGATGATCAGCAAGACAAAGTATTCGCCACTTGACTTATAATAAAAATAGAGGGAAAAGAGGATCACAAAAATCATCTTCGGCCTATGTGTCGGGCTTAGCGCGATGTACAACCAAAGAAACCCCGTGAACAAAAAGAGAAATAGTCCGCTATTGAATAACAGCGGCTCTTCCGGATTGTATTTCAGAAGTTCAGTTAGCTTGTTGATGTCGACCTGAAACATAATTATTATAACCTTTCATGATCGCCTGAAAAAAAGCGTGTCCCTGAAGTTCATATCCTTCGCGCGTAAAATGCACCCCATCGGATCGCATCAGGTTTGCTTTCTTCCATTTGGCTGCAGCTCCTTCGCCACCCATTACCTGGTGCCAATCGTAAAATGCAAAACCGTTTTCGACCGCGTATGTCAGCAGCTGTTCGCGAATTCGTAGCAAGCCCGGATTCTTGCGTGTTTTCCTGATGAATGCATCGGAAGGTGTAACGATCACAAACTTGGCAAGCGGATTGTGAGCGCGTAGCTTGCTGACAAGCTCATCAACATCTACTAAAAACTTCTTGTCAATGTATGGATAGTCCAGCGCTTCGTTCGTTCCCAAGGCGAGGACGATGAGGCGAGGATCGAGTGAATGTGTTTGCTCCGGAAATAACGGTGCTGCATTATAGTGAACATACTTTGCACCATTTACACCAATGGCGTGGTAGAGCACTCCGGGCCTGCGATTGCTGAGATTGAAACCAAACCACGTGGCGTTATTTTGTATCGAGTCCTCCCGTACGGCCTCCAGCACGATACGCTCTGTAATTATGGACAGATCCAGTTTTACAAAATTCACGGTTGAATCCGGATGGAATCGCGAAATGCCGAGAATATTGCCGACAGTATCTTTCACATGAATTGAAAAACTCGACCGGTCGTTGAGATAGAAAATTCCAATGGAATTGAATGAATAATCCTGCCACAATTCATTCATAAAAATCTCGAGCGTTGCGCCAGGATGCATATTCCGGATGGTGATACCGCTCACACCTATAGGCAGGGGCTCGGCCGGATAGACGCAACGCTTGGCCTGCCATGACTGTGGAGAGCCTGAATGAATATTGAATGGCTCGTTCGTTCCAGCTACTCTGCCCGGCACGATCAGCCCGCGACCCGCGTTTCCAAAATATCGTTGAAGATCAAAGCGAATAGCCTTGGTCAGAAAATCTGCCTGTATGTGAGAGTCTCCGAGATGGATAATGTTCACAATTCCGTGATTGGTGTTCTTCAGCTGAAACAGCTCCTCGTAAAATTCATCGAGGTGATTTGTGTTTTGGATCACGTTGAGTTCGTCCAGCACCATTCCTGAATCCGCATAAATGAACATGGTAGAATCCTGCGAAAAAGCTTTCGCACAGCACAAGATCAGCGATATCATCAACATGTTAGCTCGCAAGGCTTTTCTTCTTCCGGTTTCTCGAACGTTCGAATTTTCGTTTTTCGAACAACAGGCTTTTCACCAACAATCCCGAGATTTTTTTTCCACCTTTGAAAGTAAGGTGCGTGTAATCCCGAGCACCAAGTGGCGGGCTGGCTTCTGTGAACTTCACCATGCTGTTTTCGCCACCCATGGCATCGAACATATCCCAAAACGCAATGCCAGTTCGTTGCGCGATCAATCGCTGTGCATCACGAAGCGCTGGAATTTCTTTCATGGTTTGATATTCGCCATTCACATTGATACTTCGGTCACTTACGCTGAGCAGAAGAAAACTGGTACGTGGCATCGAGGTTTTCAGATCATTGATCACTTCAACCATGCGTTCGCTATAGGACTTGTAGTTGAATTTTCCTTCCATCACCATATTCAATCCGAACTGAAGGATCACGAGTTTGTAGTTTCGATAGTGGTTGAAATCCTTGTAAGTCTTCGCGGGGATGTAAGACAGATTCATTCCGGAATTGCCACGCATCGAGAAATTATCGACATATACGCCTTGGTCATTTTCAAAGCTCACACCGTAAACCATCAGGCTATCGTAAGGATCAAACTCAAACTCAACGAGCTTCATTTGTTTTCCCTCATACTTCCATTCCTGCAGTTTGTTTTCGGCTGGGAGCGCGTCAGACCATTCGAGTGTATCAAAGGTATAATGGACGATGGCATCTTTAAGACTTTCGTAGTAGAGTTTCACGGTGTTGAACTCGCGAAGATATTTCTGTTTTGATGGTTTGAACCGTACCCAGTTCGATTCGCCAGGAATGAAGCTGTAACCCGAAGGCCCAATCTTAATCGAATCCTTTTTCAAGTTCATCAAGGATCGTGTTCGCCAGTTTCTGAATTCATGCTTGATCGTATTCCTGAAGCCAGCCACTTCGGAAGTGATCGGGACGAACCCGACCCCACGGCCACCGAAGATAGATTGAAGTGTGTCGCGAAAGCTTCCGCAGAATACATCGCCTTCAATGAACGAGTCGCCATAGAATGCAATGCGGAGCGGTTGTTTTGTTTTTTCGGTCTCGATAAGTGCGGACAAAAAATATTTTAGTGCGGTGCTGTCGTTACTATAGTCTTCAATGCATGCTAAACCTGGCGGGCACTTTTCAATCACTTCGGCAACTACTGAATCGAGGTGAGCGATCTCTTCCGGCTTAGCAAGGCTATCGAGTGCAATGATTTTTATTTCTGACGAACTGTCGGCTTCATCAAACCGGATTTGGGCCAGCGGGTCGATGGTGCGAACCTTGAAATTCTCAATCGAAATATTTTGAAACAGTGAGATGACGAACAGGCAACCGATCACCGTAAGGCAAAGGAGGAATGAATAATGGAGCCGGTTCTTCATCTAACCAGCAAATTACAAAGAAAATGATGGCAGAATTCTTGTTTTACGCTCAATTGTTAGTTTGAAACGCCCGATAGAATGTAATCGGCCGCGATCAAAGTTTGCCCTCGATGATCTCCATCACAACAGCCGGATCGAGCAACGTTGATGTATCTCCAAGATTCGATGTATCACCTTCGGCAACTTTCCGTAGAATTCTCCGCATGATCTTTCCTGATCGCGTTTTTGGGAGCCCGCTCACGAATTGGATTTTATCGGGTTTCGCAATCGGTCCGATGATCTTTGAAACGGTATCGCGAATCTCCGTGCGCAGTTTCTCTTCCTCGTTTGGTTTGTCGTAGCAGATCACAAAAGCATAGATACCTTGTCCCTTGATATCGTGAGGAAATCCCACCACTGCTGTTTCGCAAACTGCCGAGTGTTCATCGATAGCGCTTTCAATTTCTGCGGTTCCGAGGTTATGGCCAGACACAATAATGATATCATCAACGCGGCCTGTGATCCTGTAATATCCATCCGCATCGCGTTTGCATCCGTCTCCCGTGAAGTACTTGCCGGGAAATGACGAAAAGTAAGTTTCTTTAAACCGCTGATGGTCTCCATAAATTGTCCGGGCGATGGATGGCCACGGGAATTTGATCGTAAGCCTTCCTTCGATGTTGTTGCCCTGGATTTCCAATCCGCTCTCATTCATTACGGCTGGCTGAACGCCAGGTAGAGGTAGCGTTGCGTGTGCAGGTTTGAGTTTGGTGACGTGTGCGATCGGTGAGATCATGAATCCACCGTTTTCCGTTTGCCACCAAGTGTCAATGATCGGGCATTTTCCTTTTCCGATGTTCTTGTCGTACCACGCCCAGGCTTCTTCGTTAATGGGTTCGCCAACGGTTCCCAATACCTGAAG
>CBHROW010000190.1:0-10186 GCA_966080355.1 uncultured Chryseosolibacter sp. | reverse complement strand
AAAAAAGACAAGGAGGAATTGTGAAGCCAGAGACACTCAATATCGTTGCATCATTCGTGTCAGCATTGAAGCTGCCTGATAAAAGTCCGGGACGAAAAGAACCGTTGCCCGGTAAACATGAAGAAGAAGAAGAAGAGCGAGAACAACCCGCGCAAGATCCATCGAAGCGAAAGCGCAAAAAAAGTGCGCACGAGATCGTCTGTTAAACTGAGGTATGGGACTAGTAAAAAAGAAACCCATTGACCGAAGCCAATGGGTTGGTTGAATTGGTTTGAATCAGGGCCTGGGTTGCTTAGGCACTCAATCTTCTTCACTCGATCAGCACTTCTGATCCAAACAACTCAGCTTGCTGTGGTTTCTTACGGTATGGCAGATCGGAGAAACAGCAAGTATGAGCGTGATCAATACACAACAAGTTTCATGTCGTCATATTTGGTTCCACCCTTATTGTCTTTGACGGTGAGGCGGAAGTAATAAGTTCCATTAAGAAGTTTGGAGACCCATAGCTTGGGAGTAGTCGTGTTGCTCATGGGTACACTTGGTCCGGAAACTTTCGTCCATTGATATGAGGCGATAGAACCATCCGGATCATACGCGGTGCCGACCACTGTAAATCCTGAATTGGTAGTTGACTTATCAGAACCCGCGCTGACAACCGGAAGTTTATTGGTTGATGAGCTCACGGTTACTTTGACATCGTCATATTTTGATGCGCCTTTGTTGTCTTTTACCGTCAGACGGAAATAGTACGTGCCTGCTACAAGATTGGAGACCGTCAGTTTTGAAGACGTAGTTCCACTCATAGAAACGGTGCTACCGGAAAGTTTCGTCCATTGCCATGAAGCGATTGAACCATCGGCATCAGAAGCACTACCTTGCATATAAGTTGAGTTGGTCGGAAGCGTCAATGACTTATCACCGCCAGCAGACACGACCGGTACTGTATTCGTTGTTGTGGTTGAACTTGATGAGGTTGTTCCTTTGCGGAAACTCGTGAGCCACGTGAGTGCAGTTGTCTCTTTGTACACTTTGTCCCAGATGATATGTCCCATACCCGGGAAGATCGTGAGCTTTGCAAGCGGGCTTGGCTTCGGTGTGCAGGCATTTACTGCGTTTACCATTTTCTGACTTACTGTGTAAGAAACGGTGTTATCAGCATCGCCATGAAATGCCCAGATCGGAACATTGTTCGAGGCGATCGTGCAGGCAGAACTCAGTGTGTTATATCCGCTGCATATCGGAAGGATTGCTGCGAATGTGCTCGGGTATGCGCTGATTACAGACCACACGCCACCTCCACCGAGGCTCAAACCGGTAAGATAAATTCTGCTATTATCGATGCGCAGCGTTTTCTTCACATAGTTAAGCACTTCAATGACATAGGCGCCTGTCCATTTAGACATACTGCTTTTAAGCTGTGGAGAGATAACGATGAAAGGATATTGAGCACCATACTTGATGTATTTGGGAAGTCCAACGTTTGCCACGGTGTTGAGGCCTGCCAGCACAAGTGATGGATCGGTTGAGGACGTTCCTTTCTCTTTAATACCGTGGAGCGCAATTACAACGGGGTAGCTATTGGTATTGGTGTTGTAACCTTGGGGAAGATACTGCAGGTAGCCTGTTCCTGCGGGTGTAACTTTGCCGGTTTGCTGTGAAAATGCCTGGATGCAAAAAACACTTGCGAGTGCAACCAGGAGGTACTTGATTTTCATTCTCATTAGAAAAAAAGTTTTTTATCGCAGCGTTGTTTGGAGAAAACCAATGCTGCGCGTTAGGTAAACAAAAAATATTGTAGTTAATACACTCTTAAGAAAGGCAAATCCGATGTGGGCACGATGTTGGTAAGACGATCATGCTCGTGTTGGTCAATGTGTTTTTAAGGATTTGGTTTCCCAGATGACTTTGCTATCCCGCCATGGATAGCCACCGCTCGCTTCTTGTGTCTCAATTGACGATGCAAAGAAAGTCGTTCATGAGGCGTGATCAACATCTGCACAGGTGAGCGTCCCTATGTTTCGAAGACTTGCGGATATTACCGATTACTGATTTTCTCAGCTGCGGAAAAAATTTCATGGGGTGTTGAACATCTGCTACGAGCAAACCACCGTAAACACATTTTAGATTTCTGATTTTAGATTTCTGATTTAAAAATCAGAAATCAATTGCTGCTGTTCATTTTTTCTTTAGCGGCTATACACCACAACAGTTCGTTGACAAAAATTGTGGCGCGTTTTTCCGAAGCGACTGCATCGACAGGCGTACCATCTTCGTTGTACGTTTTTGGCGCATTAGGTACCGGGAACATTGCCGGAACAGTCCATGCCCTGATCTTCCAGAGCGAAAATTGCAACGAGGTAATGACTTGGGTACCTCCGAAGTTGCCGTCACTCACAGTTGAGATGGCAATTGGTTTGCGGTGCCATTCATCGTACAACAGGTCGACAACATTTTTCAAACTCGCAGGGTAGCCTCCATTGTATTCGGGCGTAACGATGATCACACCATCTGCATTTTTAATGCGGCTCGCGAAATCAAGAACTTGTGCCGATGGGTCTTTCTGAAACCTAAGTCGCTCATTGAAGATAGGAAACTGATACGCCTGCAGATCGAGGATCTCAGTTGTCGCCAGATTTCGCGATTCGATGAATTTCTTGAAGAAAAGTGCAATGCGATTGCTAACGCGGCCAGTACGGACACTGGCGGCTATGATGGCGATGTGAGGCATAGTTTTAAGAATTTGCGAATATATTAAAATCCGCTACATTACCCTATGGCATCACCATTGCTTGCTGCAGGGCTTCTCATGTGTCGAAATAAAAATGGTGCGCTCGAGTTTTTTCTGGTGCATCCGGGCGGACCGTTCTTTAAAAACAAAGAGCTTGGCGTGTGGAGTATTCCAAAGGGAATCCCGAACGATGGTGAAGACCTTCTCACAGCAGCGCAGCGTGAATTTCATGAGGAGACCGGGCTCACTCCTTCCCCGCCCTATCATTCACTCGGCTCGATCAAACAAAAAGGTGGAAAGGTGGTTCATGCCTGGGCCTTTGTCGGAGACTGGAATTCAGCTGATGGAATCACCTGCAACACCTTCAAACTCGAGTGGCCCCCGCGCTCCGGCAAATTTCAAGAGTTTCCGGAGATGGACAAAGCAGCGTGGATGAATTTGAACGAAGCCAAACAATACATCAGGGCTGAACAGTTCCCGTTACTTGAAAAGGCGGCCTTGGAAATTAGAAAATTAGAAATTTGAAATTGGAAATGGAAAACCCGCGGGCCAAACTCCCCTTGAGTTCAGCACCACGGGCATCATCAAACCAAAAACATTAACCATTCTTTATCGAAGCACGATCTTGCCACTGGAGGTCCTCCGTCCTTCAGTCACTACGTTGTAGATGTACAGTCCTTTCTTATTTAACACCTGGTTCTGATTTTCAGCGGTCCATTCACCATGAAAAAGTTTTTCGCCTGCATCGTTGAAGATCACCACAGTTGAATGCTTAAGATCGGCACGTGTCAGTTCACCGAGAACTTTTTCCTGATCATGAACATCGGTCGGTTCTTCGATAATATTTTCAATGCCTAATGAAGTTGTTGAGGTAACAACATCCTTAACGGTGAGCGTCATCTGATCAGAAGCAGAAGCGCCACGATCGTCAGTTACGGTAAGCTTAAACACGTAAGTGCCCGGTGTGAGATTGTAAGCCCATAGTTTGGCTGTGGTTGTATTGCTCATCGGTGCGACAGGGCCTGACACTTTTGTCCAAAGGTAAGAAGCAATTGTACCATCGCTGTCGGAGGCGGAGCCAACTATCGTGATCGCCTTGGTTGGCAGTGTTATTGTTTTGTCAAATCCCGCGCTCACAGTTGGAGGAACGTCAGGAATAGTTACGGTTGAAGTACTTTGAACGGATAAGATCATGTCGTCATAAGCCGTAGCGCCCGCGTTGTCGGTAACCGTGAGTCGAAAGCTGTATGTACCCGCAACCAGATTATACGCCCATAGTTTTGCTGTTGTTGTGTTACTCATCGGTGCGGTTGGGCCGGAAAGCTGCGACCATTGATATAAGGCGATCGTGCCATCTTTGTCAGAGGCTGAACCAACTATCGTTATCGATTTCGTTGGAAGAATGATCGTCTTATCGGATCCCGCACTCACTATTGGTGCAAGATTAGTCCCGCTGCCATTTACCGTTACTTTCACATCATCGTATTTCTTTCCGCCTTTGTTGTCAGTTACGGTCAACCTAAATGTGTATGATCCCTGAAGCAGGTTAGAAGCAGATAGCGTTGCCGTTGTGTTGCCTGAAAGCATTGCTGTCGAACCAGATATTTTTGTCCAGGCATAGGCGGTGATCGTGCCATCAGGATCTGAAGCAGTTCCGGTGAGCGACACGCTATTGATAGGAAGTGTGATCGTTTTATCCGTTCCCGCATTTACAACCGGCAATTGATTGGCAAGCGCGGGATCGACTGTGATCTTGATATAATCCGAATCCGTAATACCAGCGTCATCAGTGACTATCAACCGAAACATATAGGTTCCGGCCACAAGATTACTTGCGGTGACTGTCTTTGTTGAAGCGTTTGCGAGTGTTGCATTATTTGGCCCGGACAATTGTGTCCATTCGTATGACGCAACAGTTCCGTCTGCGTCCGTGCCGGCACCCGTGATTGTCGTAGAACCTGGAGCAATTGCCTTGTCATTTCCGGCAGACGCGATTGGAACTTTTGTGCCTTTCTTTTCCGTATTGACGAACGACATCATCCATTCGTAAACGTTCGGGTTGTGAAGTGAGTGATCGGTCCGGTACGCATAAGTCCAGCAGCTGTGACCGACATCAGGATAGATCGTTAATTTTGCCAGCGGGCTTGGCGCGGGAATGCAGGCGTTGATGGCGTTGATCATGTTCACGGTTTTACTCATGGGCACCGTTGTATCCGCATCGCCATGAAATCCCCACGTGGGTAAATTTTCTGCCGCGATACCGCATGCTTTCGAAGGTGAGTTGTAACCTCCGCAGACGGGCGCGAGAGCTGCAAAAAGTTCAGGATAATCCTGAGCAGCCACCCACGCTCCTCCGCCTCCGAGGCTTAATCCCGTGATACAGATCCTGCGTTCATCAATCCGCAGATAAGTTTTCACGTGCTCGAGTACTTCCATGACATATGACGATGGCCACGTGCCATAATTATCTTTTAATTGAGGTGAGATCAGAATGAATGGAAACTGAGTTCCGTTTTTTACATACATGGGTGGTCCGTGCTTTGCTACAAGCGCGATGTCCTGGCTAAGGATATTGATATCTGTTGTATTGGTTCCGCGCTCACCGATGCCATGAAGAAAAATTACGATCGGATATTTATCTGAATTTGAGTTGTAATCCTGTGGAACATATTCATAATATCCGATGGTTGAAATAGACGTTGTTTTAAAAACTTGCTGTGCTTGTGCGTGAACAGATGCGATAGTGAGCCAGAGGCAAAGGAAAAGCTTCAGGTAAGTTTTCATACTTCAGGGGTTTGGACGATCAATGCCAGCAAACATTGAGCGTGGTTAGTGGTATAGCTAGTTGGAGGCGGAAGAAAGGCGCATCACGACATCCCTTCTTCCTTCTCACGCTACAAAAATGGCTGTCAATTCGATTTCAATTCTTTTAGAATGAAAAGATTGATTTCCCAAGTAAGAAATATTTTTTACCCGCGAGAAGGAATCAGCGCTGTGAGAAATCCTCCGGGTCGGACAGACAGCCGTACCGTTGTTTGACCGGGAAGCGGCAATCGATGATCTGCCATGATTGGCAGACGAGTTGCACTATGCCTGCAACGCGACTAAACAATGGTCGCTTTAAAATCAAATGAAGCAGCCATATGTTCTACAGTCACTGGCGTAACATGGATGTAACATTTTTTTCTTTTTTTCGGAACTAAAATGAAAAAAGCTCCGGAACGGGCACGAACCTGAGATGCGACCATTCCGATAAGCAAAATTTTTCTCGAGCGCTTAGAGATCAGAAAGAACAAGATTCTGAGAAAGTCAATCTCACCGATTTTTATGTGCCTAACCCGTAACTATTTAACGATGTTCAGCTTCTCCTTAAACCAGTTTGTAACTTTTGAGGATTTCTTACCGCGCTCATCTCCGATGAGAAGACCGATCGGCCGAAGAGGCTCGATATGATCGCAGATAATTTTTACAATACCGGCCATTGGGAGAAACAAGATCATGCCGGGAACGCCCCAAACCAGTCCACCGGCAAGAATGCTCAGAATGGAAGTGAGCGCTGTCAGGTTTACTTCACCACCAACAACGTTTGGCTCAATAAAATAATTGTCGATAGTCTGGATGCTGAACATCACTACAATGGCAAGCACTGCTGGCTGAAGAGAATCTTCGGTGACCATGGCCATCATTACGGGAAAAAGTCCACCCAGCACCGTTCCGATATAAGGGATAACCGTCAGCATTGCAGCAAGGCATGCAAGGATGATCGCATTCTTGATCCCCACTATTGAAAGACCGATGCTATACATGATCGCGATGATCGTTACCGACATTGCACGACCCGTAAGATATTGCTGCGAAACCCGGGCAATCTTGTCCACTATCGCTTTGACCTCGGTTTGATCCTGATCTCGGAATAGTTGGAGGAAAAACGTTCTATACTTTTCCTTTCCGTAAATAAACAGGAAAGTAAAAACGAGTGTTAATACGACACTTCCAATCGCTGTTGTAATTCCCGAAAGCACGCGTGTAACAAGACTTCCGGATTGCTTCGGGTTATTTTTTGCCTGCTCAGCCTGGTCCTTCACTACCTCGCGTTGTTTCTCTTCCGGAATTCCGAATCTCTCGCGGATCACGTGCTGAGTTTCGGCCACCAACTCTTGGGCTTTTGATTTTATCGTATCCATATCGTTCGCAAAGGCTGAGAACTGCATGCTGACAATGGTCACGATAACTGCTAAAACTCCCACTAAAATAAAAATGCAAACTGCCGTGGACAGTGCCCGTGGAAATTTCCAATGATCAAGTTTTCGACACACCGGAGCCATCAGCATAGCCAGTAACGCGGCAAAAACAATGGGGATAAGAACGGGTCGCCCGAAGTACATTACGACAACGGCAAGCACAGCACACAACAGGTACTGATTGATTCGTCCGAAAATCTCCTTCATAAATTTTCAGACAGCAATAAAAAATTCAATCCCGAATTTGACGTGGATATTTTTACTCAGGTCAGGAAAACAGATCAGAGCTCAGATAACGATCTCCACGATCACAGACAATAAAGACGATCACGCCTGCTTCGATTTCTTCCGCCACTTTCATCGCTGCACTGAGCGCACCCCCGCTACTCATTCCGGCAAGTAATCCTTCCTCTTTTGCCAAACGTTTGGTGTAAGTGCGCGCGTCACTCTCTTTCACATCGATGATCCTGTCAACACGATCGCGCTCGAATATTTTCGGAAGGAATTCAGGTGACCATCGCCTGATCCCCGGAATGCATGAGCCTTCGGTTGGCTGAGTGCCGACAATCTGAACCGCGCGATTTTTTTCCTTGAGAAATCTAGAAACACCCATGATCGTTCCAGTGGTGCCCATGGCGGAAACAAAATGTGTGATGGTCCCCCCGGTGTCGCGCCATATTTCCGGTCCCGTGGTGCGATAGTGCATCATGTAGTTGTCTGCATTCGCAAATTGATTGAGCATGTAATAACCATCTTCCGTGGCCATCTTTTCAGCGAGTTCCCTGGAATACTCAATGGTTCTTGCCGATGGTGTCAAGATCACTTTCGCACCGTAAGCTTCCATCGCCAAAACACGTTCACGCGTAGAGTTGTCAGGCATGATCAGCGTCATATTTACATCCATCAACCTGGCGATCATGGCAAGTGCGATACCTGTGTTGCCACTCGTTGCCTCTACTAATTTGTCCCCGGGCCTGATGTCACCGCGGTCGAGTGCGCCCTTGATCATCCCGTATGCCGCGCGATCTTTCACACTACCACCCGGATTGTCGCCTTCAAGCTTGCCAAAAATTTTAACAGATGGCTTGGCAGGAATTCTTATCAGTTCCACCAGCCGTGTATTTCCAATAAGGTCGATAAGTTTCATTTGAATCTAGCTTTTGATCACAACCATGTCTGTATCACCCGTATGGCCGTTATACATTCTTGATTGATAATATACCTTTGAATTCGCAGGCACGCTCGATGTAAGCCAAACGTTTCCGCCTATTATACTGTCTCTGCCGACTACCGTTTCGCCACCGAGAATAGTAGCACCGGCATAAACTACAACGTTGTCTTCCAAAGTCGGATGCCGTTTTTTTTCAGCGTCCTCCTTGCTTACACTCAGAGCACCCAGCGTTACACCCTGATAAAGTTTAACACGATCTCCGATCAGCGCGGTTTCTCCGATCACAATGCCTGTTCCATGATCGATGCAAAAAAATCTTCCAATGCGCGCGGCCGGGTGAATGTCTATACCGGTTTTACTGTGAGCATGTTCAGTGATCATGCGCGGAATGTCGGCAACAGAAAGCCGGTGCAGGGTATGCGCAATGCGGTACGCAGCAATGGCGTAAAATCCCGGATAGGTACGAACCACCTCACGCTCACTTTTTGCAGCCGGATCTCCCTCATACATGGCTATGACATCCTCCGTCAATTGCTGGTGAATCTCCTCGAGCGCACTAAAAAATTTTCGGACGATATCTCCAATCTCATCGGTAACGTGTTTTGGGTTATGACTCAGAATAGCGTTGAGTTCACGACTCAACGCTGTCAAGTGTCTCTCAAGCTCGTCCCGATCTGAAAACGACATTCGGGCAAAGTCGGGGAACAATGTTCCAAGCAAATCATTGAAAAAACCGTGAACTTCTTTCGGTGACGGGGCCAGTGCTCGTTGGGAATGACCATGGAAAAGTTTGCTCAGGAAATCGCGATTCATATTCAATTTCGGGGGATTTTAGAAATACTAAAGTTTTAACAGACGATTAACAAAATCAGGACAATGTGTTGAGTAAATTAAGTGTGTCTCCACCAAGACCTTACTCTAACACGTAAGGCCGGTTTAAAAGTTTAGCGACTTCCTGAATTGTGTATCGCATATTATGGCACAATTATTAAACGGCAATGGCAACAATAGTGACAGCCGTTGTCAAAGTCAATCCCCATTTTTACCTTATGGACCTTAAAACCGTAAACACCCAATGGACCGATGAGCGCATTATAGACCTGGTCAGAAAACTACGAAACGACCTGATCAAGGATTTTCTCGATGAGCGCTATCTGAAAGAATATGTGGCCGAAAAATTCCGCATGCGCGATCTGAATCCGGTAAAAGTAGAGTTCATTAAAAAAGACTTGAAAGAGTTAATGATCTCGCCAGTGAATATCAACCATTACCAGCCGTTGATCGACCAGATACGAATGACAGACAGCGCGGCCATTGCGGAAACAAATGAGCCACTCTTCTACCGCGAGCTTGAGGGTGTCTTCAAACGACACCTTTACGCGTAATCTACACTGTCAGCGTGTTGCTCCACCAAATTCTTTAACTGCTGTAGTTGCTGCATGCCAGGCTGGATCCATTTCAACTCGCCATTCTTAAATAAAGCAAAGGTGGGAATTCCGCGAATCTGGAATAAGCTGGCTAATTTTTGATTTTTATCCACATCGATCTTGATGATCCGCACTTTATCCCCCATCTCGTTCTTGAGTTGCTCGAGTATCGGTTTCATCATCTGGCATGGACCGCACCAATCGGCATAAAAGTCAACGAGTGTGGGAATATCACTTTTGACGAGTTCAGAGAAAGAAGCTTGCGCCATACTTGATTTTTATTTTGTGTTCCGAAAAACGCGTTCCCGCTATTGCCATTTCAAAGCAACCAGAAGCTCATCGATAAACTCCGAAGGCCGCTCGATATGGGGAATATGTCCCGCGGAGAACGAGATGAACCTGCTGCGTTTTACTTTGGAAGCAGTTTGTTTCCCCAACACCGCGTAATTGCCATATCTTTCTTTGACGTCTTCGGATAATTTCTCCTTTCCGACAATAGTGCGGTCTTTAATGCCGATCATGAACACAGTCGGCACCTGCAGTAATGGAAACTCATATACCACCGGTTGCTCGTAGATCATCTGGTAAGTTAGTGCTGCCACTCGCGCGAATCGTGGAA
>CBHROW010000189.1:0-10205 GCA_966080355.1 uncultured Chryseosolibacter sp. | reverse complement strand
ACAACGGATTGCTTAGGAAAAATGAATTCGCGCAAGTGCTGGATTCGTACAAGCACATGGGATTGAACATCAAAGGCGTTGATGCACGGGAACAATTTTACAACGCGCTCAAAGGACTTTCTGACCCCGAAGCAAAACGCAAAGCCATCGGTAAAACTTTCATCGATGTGTTCGATCAGGAAGCTCACGCTATTGCGGATGTGAAATGGCTGGGCCAGGGAACGATCTATCCCGATATTATCGAATCGGTTTCCGTGAAGGGTCCGTCTATGACCATTAAGTCTCATCACAACGTGGGTGGCCTTCCGGAGAAAATGAAACTAAAGGTAGTTGAGCCGCTGAATACCTTGTTCAAAGATGAAGTGCGTGTGGTTGGAAAAACATTGAACATCGATCCGAATATACTTGGCCGCCATCCATTCCCCGGACCCGGCCTCGGAATTCGCATCCTTGGCGACATCACACCGGAAAAAGTTCGCATATTGCAGGATGTTGACGATATCTTTATCACCGCCCTGCGCAAGCATGACCTCTATGATAAAGTGTGGCAGGCGGGTGTGATCCTCACGCCTCTTCAATCGGTTGGCGTAATGGGCGATGAACGAACCTACGAACGCGTGGTGAGTCTTCGCGCGGTAACCAGCACCGATGGTATGACGGCCGATTGGGCGCATTTACCTTACGAGTTTTTAGCAGAAGTATCCAGTGATATCATCAACAAAGTGAAGGGTGTGAATCGCGTAGTGTACGATATCAGCTCCAAGCCCCCGGCCACCATCGAATGGGAATAAGTTTTGTAGCGATTGAACTTTCTTTAAAACCTATGTTGACATTGTTGAAAAGGGCTCTTCTGGTTTTGCTAACGATCCTTTCGCTCGATCTCAACGCTCAGATCGATTACGGCAAACAATTCGCCAACGGGAAATCGTTATTCCTCGGAGGAAAATACAACCTCGCGATGGAAACGTTCAAGCCGTTGCTCACCTACGACAAGAATAATCCATACGTTGAATACGCTTCCTTTTATTATGCGCTGGCAGCCTATCACCAGAACTACAAGGCGGTGGCAAAGGATATGCTCAATCAGATCAAAGCGACCTATCCCAACTGGGACAAGTTATCCGAAGTGAATTTCTGGTTGGGAAAAATTCAGTTTGAAAACCACGATTACTTTCAAGGCTTCAAAACTTTCGACCTCATCAAGGATAAAGCATTTGAAAAAGATATCGATGCCGTGAAAACTTCAGCGCTGAGCACGGTGAGCGATGTCGAAACCATGCGCATGATGCATGAAGAATATCCGAAAGATGCACTCGTTGCAAAAGCGCTGGCCACCCTGCTCGCGAAGAATACCGCGGACCCCGACAATAAAAAATTGCTCGAAGAACTGATCGATAAATTCAAGCTGAGCCGCGCAGCGTTTCTCCCGGAAGCACCGAAGACTTTTTACAAGGACAGGTATGCCGTCTCTGTTTTACTTCCTTTCATGCTGTCGTCACTCGAGCCGACCACAGGAAGAAAACGTTCACAGATCGTTCTCGATTTTTATGAAGGAATGAAAATGGCAGTCGATACCCTTGCCGCTCAGAAGATCGACATCAGCTTGCGCATTTACGACACTGAGCGAAGTGTCGACAAGATCAAAAAGTATCTCGAAACGGAAGAGTTGAAAGCTTCTGACCTGATCGTGGGGCCGTTATATCCTGAAGAAAATAAAATTGTTCAGGATTTTTCGATCGAGAACCAGATCAATGTCATTCATCCGTTCTCGAACAGTTCCGAAACTATCGGTATGAACCCTTATGGTTTTTTGTTTCAACCATCTGCCGAAACCCTCGGAAGAAAATCTGCCGACTACCTATCTGAGCACTTGCGTAAAAAAGATTGCATGATCTTCTACGGCCCGACACGAAAAGATTCCACCCTTGCTGCAAGTTTTGCCGCTGAAGCAAAAGAAAAAGGGATCACCTTGTTGTCGAGTGAAAAGGTCACCTCGCGGGATGCTGCGAAGATCCAGGGCATACTGACAACGGCAACAGAATACGATGAATTCAAATACCCGAAAGAATTTACGTTGAAGAAAGATAGTCTCCACAGTGTTTATGTAGCCACCGATGATCCGCTGATATACGCTAAGATCGTTGGCGCTATTGAAACGCGAAATGATTCCACCGTGATCATGGGTTCAGAGAACTGGCTTGACGATAATACCATTGAATTCGAAAAATTTCAGACGTTAGGTGTTGTCATGTCTGCACCGAATTTTCGTGACACGCAAAACGCGCACTATCGGATGTTCGAGAGCCGATATCTCCACAAGCACAGACGTCAGGCCAGCAACATGGCGCGTATGGGCTACGAGATGATGATGTTCCTCGGCAATCAGCTGAAGAAGAACGGTGTGTACTTTCAAGATGGCCTCAGCGCATCTGTCGTGCCTGGCTACATCGGTCAGGGATTTGACTATCGCAACTCCCGCGACAACGAGATTGTTCCTTTCATAGCTTTTAAAGCGGGTGAGCAGAAATTGCTGGAGAAGCGGTGAATAGGCTGAAAGCTCAAAGCCGAAAGCTGAAGGTTGGCGAGTGCGAATAACTTGTTCATCGCCAAGAAGGAATACTGAAGTGAAAGGAATTTTATTGTTCGACAACGCTTGAAACTTCCACCCATCAGCTTTCAGCTTTTAACTTTCGGCTTTTAGCTCATTAACGACAAACTGTCAAATTACAATTTCACTTAGAATCAGTTGACAACTTCGATCACACTATGAACTCAACCTCACGCAGTCAATCCCTTTTCGAAAAAGCCAAACAAATTATTCCTGGCGGTGTCAACTCACCGGTTCGGGCATTCCGCGCTGTGGGAGGCAATCCCATCTTCATGAAAAAAGCGAAAGGGGCATTTTTGTACGATGAAGATGACAACGAATATATCGACCTGATCAACTCATGGGGCCCAATGATCCTCGGCCACGCCCATGCGCTGGTTGAAGAAGCGGTGAAGGAGGCATTGAGCGCTTCGCCTTCATTCGGAGCACCAACAGCTCGTGAAGTAGAAATGGCTGAGTTGATCTGCACTATGGTTCCTTCTGTAGAAAAAGTTCGTATGGTCAATTCCGGAACCGAGGCTACGATGAGCGCCATACGTGTTGCCCGTGGATTTACAGGTCGTGACAAGATCGTCAAAATGGAAGGCTGTTATCATGGCCATGGTGATTCGTTTCTCATTGCTGCCGGAAGCGGAGCACTTACTTTTGGAAATCCTGATAGCCCTGGCGTTACTAAAGGAACTGCGCAAGACACACTCATCGCTCCATTCAACGATCTTCGGGCCATCGAAGCTCTCGTCAACAACAATCCGAACCAAATTGCCGCAGTAATTCTTGAACCCGTTGTCGGCAATATGGGCTGCGTATACCCGCTCCGTAGATATCTTGAGGGACTTCGAAAATTATGCACTCAACACGAAATGATTTTGATCTTCGATGAGGTGATGACAGGATTCAGACTGTCTCCTGGCGGAGCTCAGCAACTTTACAACGTGATGCCTGACATGACAACGCTGGGAAAAATCATCGGTGGAGGCCTACCCGTAGGAGCATACGGTGGAAAAAAAGAGATCATGGACGCTGTCTCGCCAGCAGGACCAATCTATCAGGCGGGAACGCTTTCTGGAAATCCTATGGCGATGGCAGCAGGATTAGCGATGCTTAAATATCTAAAAAGTAATCCATCAACTTACGATCGCATTAACGCCACGACCGAAAAGATTGTCAGCGGCATGAAAGCATTGAACAAGAATGCCGGACTGGATCTTACTGTCAATCATGTCGGTTCGATGTTCACGCTGTTCTTTACCGACAAGCCGGTATTTGACTTCAAGTCTGCAACACAGTCCGATACTGCCCGTTTTGCGAAATATTTTCAGAGCATGCTTGCTCAGGGAGTATATCTGGCGCCTTCGCAGTATGAAGCAATGTTTGTTTCCGCTGCGATGGAGCAAAGTCATGTTGATAAGATTCTCAGCGCTCACGAAGTCGCGTTGGGTTCCCTGCGTTGATAGTGCCGAACATCTAACGGTTCGCAGGGTCTGCTAATCTAGCTTTTAATTTCCGCCTTAAAGTGGTGCGACAAGAGCTTGATGAAATTACCGTCAACCGTTCACTGTCAACTGTGAGCATGTGTTCACGGATCAGTCGCGTGGTACTACTGTGGTATTTCGGCTTCCTCATCGCTATCTTTTGATCGCTTCACATTTTTTTGGCGAATCTTACCTGCATTCCTGTAGAACATGCTGTAGAAGATCGGGAAGATGAGGAGAATAAAAACCGTGGCGGTGATCAACCCCCCAATGATCACGATCGCCAACGGTTTCTGACTCTCCGAGCCAATGCCTGTTGAAACTGCAGCGGGTAACAATCCGATGGAAGCCATGAGGGCAGTCATTACAACCGGGCGCGTGCGACTTCGGATTCCCATTACGATGGAATCTTTGAGATCAAAATGCCGATCAAGGTTGTGATTGAATTCCGTTATCAGGATCACACCGTTCTGCACGCAGATTCCGAACAACGCGATAAATCCTACCCCCGCGGAAATTCCAAAATTTATTCCTGTAACATGAAGCGCGATGATGCCACCGATCAACGCGAATGGAACGTTGATGAGCACAAGGCCTGCATCCTTAACATTGCTGAACATGACGAAGAGCAACACGAAGATCGCGCCAAGGCTCAGCGGCACAACTTCCGACAACCGTTTTGTCGCGCGAACCTGATTCTCGAATTCGCCTGTCCACTGCAAGGCGTAGCCCTCTGGTAATTTTACGTGCTCCTTTACATTTTTTCGCGCTTCGGCTATTGTACTTCCAAGATCGCGTTCGCGTACTGTGAATTTGATGCCAATGAATCTGCTGTTGTTGTCTCGGTAGATAAAAGCGGGACCGGTGATTGACGATACTGTAGCGATTTCTTTAAGAGCTACTTTGCTTCCATTGAGTGCAGGAACGAGAATGTTGCCGATCTCTTCTTCGGATCTTCTGTAGCGATAGGGAAAGCGTATACGGATATCGAATTTCTTTTCTCCATCATACATCATCGATGCGGTTTTTCCACCGATGGCCATTTCGATAACCGCTTGAGCATTGCCAGTCGTTACTCCGTATTGTGCCATTTTATGATCGTGGAGACGGATCTGGATCTCCGGCTGCCCGAGGTTGCGCAAGATACCAGCGTCTTTAATGCCTTTTACGTGCTCGATGTTTTTCAGGATCTGACCCGCAACTTCGTCAAGCTTGTCGAGGTCGGGACCAAAAACTTTTACGGCATTATTCGCGTTCATCCCGGCCACGGCTTCGGCAACGTTGTCGATGATCGGTTGAGAATAGTTGTAGTTGATGCCCTGATATTTTTTCAGTTTGTGATCCATTTCTGCGATGAGCCCATCCATGGAGATCTTATGTTTCCATTCGTCTTTTGGCTTGAGATTGACCTGCATTTGCACATAGTAGAATCCGCTTGGATCTGTGCCATCGTTTGATCGGCCCGTTTGAGAGAGCACACTATTCACTTCATCAAACGTTTCAATTTCCGATCGAAGCGTGTGCACCATCTTCACGGTTTCATTCAGCGACATGCTCATTGGCATTTTTGCTTCTACCCAAAGTGCGCCCTCGTTCAATTGCGGAAGGAACTCGGTGCCCAGCCATCGCAATGAAAAAAGCGTGAGCGCAAAAATAGCGGAAACAATAGCGAGCGATAGTTTCTTGTGCGTGAACGTCCAGTTGAACGCTTTGCCTACTATGCGCTCAAAAAACCTGACGATAAAAGTGTGCTTCTCCTTGATGTTCTTTTTGAGCAGTTCAGCGCTGAGCACGGGAACGAGTGTTAACGTAAACAGCAATGCTCCCAGCAATGCAAATCCCAGCGTGTACGCGAGGGGTGAAAACATTTTGCCTTCCACCTTTTGGAACGAGAAGATCGGGAGGAGCGCTGTGATGATGATAAGCTTTGAAAAGAAAACAGCCTTTCCGGTTTGCGCGGCCGTGTGGCGGATCAAGCCGAGCTTCGAAATACGGTTGAAGCGTTCCATGCCGAATTTCTTTGCAGTGTGATCCAGCCCGACAAATATGCCTTCGACCATGACAACGGCACCATCGATGATAATACCGAAGTCAACGGCACCTAGCGAGAGCAAATTTGCACTCATGCCCTTCATCTTGAGGCAGAAGAATGCAAAAAGAAGAGCAAGCGGAATGATGATGGATACAATGAACGTTGTTCGCCAGTCGGCCATGAATATGAGCACAACTGCCGTAACGAGGATGATACCCTCCACGAGGTTGTGCATCACCGTATGCGTTGTGTATGTCATGAGTACATCGCGATCATAGAACGTTTTCATCTTCACGTCACTGGGAAGCACAGTTTGGTTCAGATCGGCAATCTTATTTTTTACACGCGTCAACACTTCACTCGGGTTCTCGCCCTTTCGCATGACGATGATTCCTTCTACAACATCATCGGCAGAATCCAGACCCACCTGGCCAACGCGCGGAAGATCAGATTCAGAAACCTGCGCCACATGTCGAACGAGCACGGGAACTCCTTTGCGATCCTGTACAATGATATTTTCAATGTCTTCAATGGAATTCAGCAATCCCATTCCGCGCACTACATACGCCTGCCCGTTCTTTTCAATCACATCGCCACCAACATTGATGTTACTTTTGCTCACTGCTTCGTAAACATCCAGTGGTGTAATGTTATAGAGATTGAGTTGAGCTGGATCTGCCTGTATCTCAAATATTTTTTCGCGTCCGCCAAATGCAACAACATCAGCAACACCTGGAACCGCGCGCAGCTGGCGATCGATCACCCAGTTCTGCAGTGTCAGCAAATCGCGGGTGTCTTTTGTTTTTGACGCTAGTACATATCGGAAGATCTCACCGGTCGGTCCGTAAGGAGGTTGAACAACAGCGTCAGTACCTTCCGGTAAGTCGATACTCGCAAGTTGATTGTTCACTTGCTGTCGTGCGAAAAAATCTTCGACATCGTCTTCAAAAATGATCTTGATGACAGATAACCCGAACATCGAGATGGAGCGGACATTGGTTTTTCGCTGAACTGAATTCATTGAAACTTCGATGGGAATTGAAACGAAGCGTTCTACTTCCTGCGCGCTCCGCCCTGGCCACTGCGTTACGATGATGATCTGTGTGTTGGTGACGTCAGGGAACGCTTCGATCGGAGTATGGCGAAAGCTCACAATTCCCGCAATGACCAGTGCAGTCACCCAAAAGAATGTGAAGAACTTGTTCTTCAGCGAAGACGAAACAATGTTATTGATAAATTTCTCCACCGCGCTTAGTCGTTAAGGGCATCGTAAATGAACAGCTGATTTTTTTCGATGACGATCTCACCGGGATGGAGTCCGCGTTCGATCCAGGCCACGTCATCCGTGCTTTTGTAAACTTCCACTTCGCGCGTTTCGATCCGGTAACGGTCCTTGAACACCATTACATATTGCTTGCTGTTGTCGAAAATGATCGCGGAGGAAGAGATCGCTGGGAGCGTTCTGTTTTCCTTATAGGTCAGCCGCACGGTGGCCAGCATTTCCGGCTTCAATTTGAATTTCGGGTTTGGAATGCGAATTCTGATCTTCATTGTTTTCGTGTCTGGATCGAGCACGTTGAAGATCTTGTCTACTTTGCCCTTGATCAGTTCACCCGGGTAACTTAGCGTGGAGACAGTCACATTCATGCCTTCTGCAATTTTCGCGATATCGCTTTCGTACACGTTGGCAACAGCCCACACTTCGCTCAGCTCTGCAATCGTGAAAACACTTTCTGTGTGCGATGAAGGTAGCATCATGTCACGGTTGATGTTCTTATCGATCACAAATCCGCGGATGGGTGTTTTGAGGTGATATTCGGACTTGTTGTTGAAATTGTAGATGGAAAATGTTTCCTGAATTCTCCGCAAGCCGGCTTCCGCTTTTTCCAGATCTTTTTCAGAAGCCACGAGTTCGCGTTCCGAAACAAGTTTGGAATCGAACAGGTCTCTTTTCACGTTCAGATTCTTTTTTGCCACCAGTACATCGGATTGCGCATCGATCAGCTCACGATCATATTCGGCCACTTCGCTGCTCCGGATCACAGCAAGCGTCTGATTCCGATTCACATAATCTCCGAGTTCAGCATCTACACTGAGCACATTACCTCCTACGATCGGAAAGATCTCTACGAGCCGGCTTTCATCGGCTGTGATCTTTCCGTTAAGCTGAAGGGCTCCGAACACTTCGCGGGTGTCGACCGTGTCGAGTTTTGAATTGCGCATCATCGTCTCGCTCATCACAAATGCTTTCTGCTCTTTGCCCTCGTGATTTTCATCTGATGAGCACTGCGCAAGAAATACGAGGCACGTGACATAAAATCCGAAGAGAATATTATTTCGACAGGTCTTCGCCCACAACATAGACAAGATCTTCATATGACTTTTGGAGGTTAGCTTTATGCTCATTGAACTGAATGATATTGGTATTGTATGACTCGAACAGGTCTGTGAATTCGAGCAGGGAGATGTTGTTCTTGCTGTAATTCGTTACGAGCCCTTCACTGAGCTGGTCGAGCTTTTGTTCGAAGTCCCTTTCCAGCAGTGAGTCTTGCTTCACCATGAAATTGAAGCGATTCAAACTTGCTTCAACTTCTTCATCGATCTCACCGCGCTTCTGCTGAACATTAACTGCCGATTGTAGCGTGAGAAACTTAGCGGCCTTTATTCTTCCCTGGTTTCGATTGAATATGGGTACTTGCAGCCCGAGGGTCAATGCACTGTAGTTTTGAACGTAGCTTCCCGCCTGGTCGTAGAGCACGCCAGCACTCAACGATGGAATTGCTTCGCGCTTTTGCATCGCATATTCAAGCAGGCTTTGTTGTTGAACACCTTCAGCGATCTTGAAATCAGGTCGATTGGTAAGCGCACGTTGCTGAAGTGCATCGAGCGTCAAAATTGGAAATACATTTTGCTCTGTTGATGTCTGCGGTTCAATTGTGCGTTTTTCCGCAAGTAATATTTTTAGATCTTGCTGCAGACTATACAATTCCATTTGCGTTTCCTTCACCTGGTTGTTGATGGAAAAGAATGTGGTGTTGAGTCGAGTCAGCTCTTGCAACGAGATGTTCCCTCTGTCATACTGCCCTTTGTAAACTTCAATAAGCCGCTGTAAGAGCGCGAGTTGAGACCGAATGTGGTTGATAGCGCGCGACATGTAGTGATACCGGAAAAATGTCACATGCAATTCGTACTTCAGTGAACGTGCAACTTCATAATATTCGAATTCCGATAGCTTCTTTTGCTGCTCAGCCATGCGAATCGCGATGTTGCGCTGACCTGCGATGTTGAACACCTGCTGCAACGCGATGATCTTTTGACCCTGCGGCCCCGTGTCGAAATATTTTTGTTTTGTCGGATTATACAGGTTCCATTCGGTTGATAGCTCGGGGTTTCTGAATAAACGCGCCTGTACTTTCTGCGCTTCCGCCATATCGACATTGTAGCGCGAAGCAATAAGTGTAAGGTTTCGCGCCAGCAGGATACTATCTGCCTGTTGGATGGAAATTCTCAGCGTGTCCTGAGCGAAAAGATGCTGGCTGACGAGTAAACCGAGCAAAACGTGGAAATGGAATTTCATGCACCGTCATTCATTTGTGCAAATGAACGGCCATGACCTTAAAGGGCCCTTAAAGCCTGCCTTAAATATTCCTTAAATTTTTTAGCGCTGATGAGGCAACAGGATGGAGAAACAATGCTGCTGGTTTTCGAATGAATAGCGGATGGTTCCTTTCATAAGTGTTACGATCTGCTCGACAATCGAAAGGCCGAGGCCAGTGCCTGGTTTGATGCGATCCTCTGCCTGACGGTAGAATGGCAAAAAGATCAAGTCATCGGGTAGTGATTGGCTGCCGTAATTACGGAATGTGATCTTCAGGAACGATCCTTCTGTAGACATGAAAATATTCAGCACGTGTTGGTCGGAATAGAGAATTGCATTTTCAATAAGATTGCGAAAGCAGATCTTCAGGAGGATGCCATTTACATTCACAAGAAGATCAGACTCGCTTTCAATTGCCTTCATGTCAACTTCAATACGTTCGTCAGGATAGGCTGTTTGGGTTTCCTGGATACTTTCGTAGAGAAGCTCATCGAT
>CBHROW010000188.1:0-10300 GCA_966080355.1 uncultured Chryseosolibacter sp. | reverse complement strand
GGCTTCATTTTTTCCACGTTCAGCCAGAACGTAAGTCCAGGTTTGCCAGTAGTCGGTCCAGCTATCTGAAGTTCGGGGCAATTTCCCGGAAGCTTCGAGGCTTTTAACGGTCGCCATGCTCGCAAGTCCTTCGAAAACGATGTGGCTTTTATTTTTCGTTTCCTTCAACACACCGGTCACGGTATAAAGAAGACTGTCGCCCATTTGTACTGTAAGTCCAAGCGGGTTTTCGTCTTTGAAAAGTTTATTTGCGGCATCACGTGTGAGAACAACCGTGAAGGGTTCCTTGAGAGCCGTTGCCGCATCACCGTATTGTAGCTCGTACTGAAAGAAGTCGAGCACGCCCTCATCGGCAAAAAGACCGGTGAGTGGAATGTTGATGTTCTGGTTCTCGAAAGTAAGCCAGTTATTACCGAAGCCCCTCCGCAACCGCACAGATCGCTCAATCCCGCTGTAATTTTCAACGAGTTCGGGACCAACAGGCATGCATGATGCGGAGTTCGTTTGATTGTATACCATCAGGTTGCCCTTGTCATCAACATCAAGCGTAGTGATTCGGTAGATCCGCTTTGCGTTGGTGTTATAGCGATCGTAACTGAGTTGATCGGCCACCACCATGATAATGGTCATGCAAATGGACATGGCCACTGCCAATCCGAAGATATTGATGGCGGAAAAAAATCGATGGCGAAGAATGCTTCGAAGTGCTGTCTTGAGGTAGTTGTAGAACATGTCGGATCAGGTTTGTCGCGGTGAATTCAAAAAAAGGTCCAGACATGAATTCGCTGAAATTTCGATGAAATTGTGTTTACCGATTTCAAAGGTGTATAGAATTGAACACCGCATAACTTAAGAATGAACAGTTCGCGTTGGGCTGGAACGTGAAGCTTGTATCCCTCTTTTACTACCTTCGCAAAAAGGTATATATCGATGAGCAATGACCGCATCAAGCATTTTTATTCTCATGGCATGGAGAGCGACCGGCTGGAGACCGATCTTTTCTGGTGGGAGGGTATTCGGACAAAGGAGATCATAGCCCGGTATCTTCGGTTTGAGAACATGGCGATTGCTGACATTGGCGGAGGGGCGGGATATTATGCCTTTTGGCTTCAGCAATTGAAACATCATGTTTCACTCGTAGATCTTTCACCACGCAATATCGAGCTGGCCAAAAACCGGTCCGCAAGCATTGGAATTGACCTGACCGAATGCAAAACCGGTGACGCTACGAACCTGGACTTTAGTAGCGAGCAATTCGATCTCGTGCTTTTGCTCGGCCCGATGTATCATTTGCAGGAAATGAACGATCGTGCAAAAGCGCTGTCTGAAGCGAAGCGCATTCTCAAACCCGGTGGATATGTGTTGATCGCAACCATTTCGCGATATGCATCACTATTGGATGGCTTTGGCAGAGACCTGATCAATGATGATCATTTTTATTCTTTGATGATTGAAGATCTTAAGTCCGGCCGGCACAACAACAATACAGAAAGCCTTGACTATTTCACCACCGCATATTTTCATACACCCGATGAAATCAAAAGAGAAGTCTCTGCAAGTGGATTGCGATTCGAGAGAACGCTGGCGATCGAGAGCTTCGCATGGATGATCAAAGATGTCAGAAAGAAAGCGCTCGATAACGCATATCAGAAAAAATTAGAGACGGTTGTAAATATGCTTGAGGAGAATACAGACCTTCTTCCTTTGAGCGCACACATGTTGACAGTGGCGGTGAGGGCCTGAGTCAGGTCGCATTCGATTTTCTCATAGAGATCGCCTCTTCGATCTTCGTGTAAAAGGACTAGCTTTGTTTCAAATCTTTCAATGTGAAAAGGAAAAGCATACTGGTTAGCATTCTACTTTGTGCAGTCAACGTCACGGGGATCTTCGCACAAAGTCAACCGCCTGGCGCTCCGACACCCGGCAAGCCAGCGTCAGAATTCGATCCCGAGTGGTCAGCGGAGTACGTGCCGTTCAGGATCGCTGGAAATCTATACTATGTCGGCACGCGTGACCTTGCTTCATATGTCATCGCAACAAAAGCCGGGTTGATTCTCATTAATACGGGGCTTGCCGAATCTGTCCCACTCATCAAAAAGAACATTGAGTCATTGGGATTCAAATACGGAGACATAAAAGTGTTACTTACGGGTCAGGCGCATTTCGATCATGTCGCAGGTTTGGCCGAGATCAAAAAGGCTACCGGAGCGCGCATGATGGTGCACGAAGGGGATGCGCAGGTGTTAGCCGATGGCGGAAAATCGGATTTTCTTTTTGCGGGAAATTTTCCTTTCGCTCCGGTGAAAGCAGATCGGATCCTTCATGATGGCGACACCATTCAACTTGGCGAAGCAAAACTTGTCGCACTGCACCACCCCGGTCATACAAAGGGATCGACTAGTTTTCTTTTGGATGTCGCTGACGAAAACAGAACATGGCGTGTGCTCATCGTTAACATGCCGAGTATCCTTCCTCAAACGCGCTTGATGGGAATGCCTTCTTACCCGAATGTCGGCAAAGACTATGCGAAGACGTTGGAGTTGATGTCGAAACTGAAATTTGATCTCTGGGTTGCGTCCCACGCCAGTCAATTCCAGCTCCACGAAAAACATCAGGAAGGCGACAGCTATCACCCTGAAGCATTCGCAGACCAGTCGGGTTTCGAGGCGAGCGTGAATACCATCAAGCTGGAGTATAATAAAAGAATAGGCGAGAAGTGACCCTTCGAAACCATTCAAAAAAAACAGCTTTCGAGAAGGAATTGGTTGGAAATTGCTTGCAGCTTGTAGCCACTAGTGCCCCGGGAAATTTTGCAATGAAAAATCATCGGATTTGACTCAAGCTCATTGGTTTGTATACAAATTTCAAAAGTAGCCCTCACCTGCATTTTGCATTTCATCTTCCGGTATGCTTCATGAGGGCCTAAGCTTGGCTTCGGTCTGGCAATGGCGTGTGCGGCCAAGGTTCAGCCCGAGGGAAGCATACCAGCGGCCCAAGCGGCCCCGGAGCAAAAAAAAAGATTTGATCAAAGTGATCGGTTTGAGGTTCGGAAAACTTTCTTCGGACAGTAGTGGCTTGCAGCTTGCAACCCCAATTGATTCGCGTTGGCTATCTAATGCAACACCATCAATAGACATCAAAAATTCCCTACTTTTCGTTCATGAAAAAATTCCTCCTCATTATGGCGATGGTAGCGACTGCGAAGCACACCTTTAGCCAGATCGCCCATGACTACACTTTCGGACTTCAAGTCGATCTGATCAAAACCAACACGGCTGACTACTTCGATCGTGCGCAAGGTGGCGCTGAATTCAATTATTATTTCTCAAAAAAATTCACCGGCACAGGTGGACTTGAATATTGGACGAGCGGAAATCAATTAAGCGCAGTGCTTGGCGCGAGGTGGTATCCGATCAACGATGCTTTCATTCGCTTTCGCGGATTGATTGGCGCTAATGATCTCTCCTTTGGAGCGGGCTGGGCGAAACCCCTTCGCGACAACTGGAAGTTCGAAGCCATGGGGGACTTCTATTTCGAAGGACAGATTGCGATAAGAGCCGGTATCCAATACGTGGTCCGAAGGAAGAGCGAGTGATTTTTTTGCCACAAAGACACGAATCGAACATTGCGATGAGTGCAGTGGTATCGAGAGACACAAAGAGGAACTGAAAACACATTCACAAAGCTTCTTTTAGCGGAGACGTGATACCGTCAACACCAGACAATACCTTTTGAGCTTTCATACATATTTGTTTTCATGAGACCAGGCGAGGTTGCGGGGAAATTCGCATGTCTAGTGAAAAAGCTCATTACAATATTTGCATTGATTGTTCAAAGTCAAATCCTATTCAGCCAACAAGCCCACGATATTCTTGTGATTGGTCAGGCCGACCTCGTGAAATCCAACAGTTACGGGCTGATCAAACGTTCGCAGCTTGGCATCGAGGGTGACTATTTTATTTTTCGAAAATTGTCGTTGTCGCTCGGGTTCGAGCATTGGAACAACGATCAGTTCAGTCTTGCAATAGGAAGTCGCCTCTATTTCAATGAATTCATTTTTGCCAGAGCGCGCGCGCTGTTTGGTGCCGAAGTAGGCAATTTAGGCGTTGGATTTGTTCACGATTTTTCGCATCGGGTCGCGCTCAACCTGGTTGCCGATTACTACACCGATGATGAATTTGCAGTTCGCGCAGAAGTTGTTTTCAAATTTGGAAAGAATGAGTGACAGCAATGAGCCTGTCACGAGATCATATTCAAAAATAAAATCTTTAGTGCCTTAGTGGCTATCATTTTGAACGTACTTGAATAGGCGGGCAGAGACTTCAGCCATCAACTCCACTCCCCGCTGCTCGTCTTCAAGACCCTTTGACAGCAGCACAATCACATACTTTCGGCCGTCAGGAAGAAATACAATTCCGCAGTCGTGTCGAACACCGGTAATGTTCCCGGTCTTGTGCGCAACGCGAACCTCTTTCGGGAGTTTTGCAGGAATGATCTCGTTGAATTTTTGGTCGAGCAAAATTCCGATCATTTTCCTGGAGGCATTTCCACTTACCATTTCGCCTTTTGCAATTTTCTCGAACAGGATCATCTGATCCAGCGCTGTAGTTGTATTGTTCAGGCCGCGTTGAAATGCTTTATCGTCTTCTACACCACGCAATACTTGAATGTCGTTGGCACCGATAGACCGCATCGTTGCCGTTACATTTTTCGCACCGACCATCTCGATAACCATATTCGTAGCAAGGTTACTACTCATGATGATCATATCATATACCAGGGAACCAATCGTACGCTTATGGCCAATTTCCTTATACATGGCGCGTTCGCTGTCAACTGCAGAATCGAGGCTGAACATACTGGCATCGACAATACTTCGGAATTCATTTTTAACTGTAACCGAATCGTCCAGCGAGAATTTTTCGGCTTCAACTTGCCTGAAGACTTCCGCCATTACGGGCGTCTTCATTGTGCTGGCAGCATGAAAAACTTCTTTTTCATTGATGAGGATCTGATCACCTGTTTGGAGATCTTTGAAGGCAACTGCAAATGTGCCGTTTTCTTTATTGAGCAACGTGATAAGTTCCTGACCGATGTCGGTGTTATTGGACGAGCAGGAAAAGGTCGCCACCAGCGTAAATGCTGCAAAAAGGTGTTTCATAATTCCACTAAAACCGCAAAGTCGCGAAGACGCACAGGTCAAAAAATTATTCACAACCTGAGTGCCTTCGCGACTTCGTGGCGATTTAATTAAAAACTACTTCGCAGCAAATCGCTTAGCCACCTCGTTCCAATTCACAACATTCCAGAATGCCGTGATATAGTCTGGGCGTCTGTTCTGGTAGTTGAGATAATAGGCGTGCTCCCATACATCAAGGCCGAGGATCGGAGTGCCTTTTGCTTCAGCAACATCCATTAGCGGATTATCCTGGTTGGGGGTCGAGGTGATTGCAAGTTTTCCACTGCCATCTTTGATCAACCATGCCCAGCCTGAACCGAAACGTCCTGCTCCGGCAGCTGCAAACTTGGTTTTGAATTCATCAAAGCTGGTGAAGGCAGCGTTGATCGCATCGGCAACTGCGCCTGATGGTTTGCCACCAGCGTTAGGTGCCATAATGGTCCAGAAAAGGCTGTGGTTGTAGTGACCACCACCATTGTTGCGAACTGCGGCCGGGTATTTGGAAATGTTTTTGCAAATCTCTTCGATGCTGAGTTTTTCAGCGTCTGTTCCTGCAACGGCATTATTCAGATTAGTGACATAAGCGTTATGATGTTTCCCATGGTGGATCTCCATGGTCCGTGCGTCAATATGGGGCTCGAGAGCATTAAATGCATAGGGAAGTGCTGGAAGCGTAAATGCCATACATTAAGATTTTGGTTGAACAATAGGTTTTAAAAAGCTGTCAAATATAACAACCTGAACCCGGGGAAGAAAATTCCTTTGAGAAGCTGAAAGCTCAAAGCAGAAAGCCGAAAGCGGGTATGACCAACACAAGCTGCGATTGAAACAGCCCCAGACTGAAGCCACATTATTGAAAACCAATTCGACAGTTATACCGAATAGGCTGGATTCATTTACGAAGGTTGGTGGAGGCGATCCTGGCCCCGACCTGGATATACATGGATCGCGAAACGAACGCAAGGGCTTTGGGCTTTCAGCTTTCGGCTTTTAGCTAGTTTACTCGCGCAACTTCTTGAAGAACGCATCAATCAAACTCTTAGCCCCCTCCCCCTTCACACCCAACATCACTTCCGTTTTCGGATGAAGCAAGGGAGTTTGTATGAGCGAATATCCGCGCTGAATATCTTTCGCACCATAGACGAGCCGCTGGAGCTGCACCCAGTGCAAAGCCCCGGCACACATTACACAGGGTTCGAGTGTGACATACAACGTGCATTCGTTCAGGTATTTTGAACCAAGATAGTTCGCAGCTGCCGTCACGGCAAGCATCTCAGCATGGGCGGTGGCATCGGTGAGCTTTTCCGTTTGATTGTGTGCTCTTGCAATGATCTTATTTTTACACACCACTACCGCACCAACCGGAATCTCTCCGATCTCAGATGCTTTCTGCGCTTCTTTCAGCGCTTCTCTCATGAAGTATTCGTCTGTGTATAGTTCGATCATGGAACAGTTTAGAGTTAAAGTTTCTGCTCTTGGGTTTTTCTGCCGGCCATTGCCAAATGTAGTTCACTCTGGTAACGCTACTTCAACTTTTTTCAAACGCAGGCACTTTCGACCAGATGCATTGCTGTGAACGGTGAACCGTCAACTGTTAACGCATTTAAATGACAAATCAGCTGATTATTTCTTGATCTTCACCGATTGCATCATTTGTCGCGCAACAGACTGCCAGTTTTCGCGCTCACGTTTCGGACAATTGAATGAGAAGACCAGCGTCCGGGCCGGCTCGATATAATATTGCAAATAGGTGTATTTCAGGATCGGTTCACGCAGTCCTTCTTTCTCACGACTGCCACTGATACGCGACTCGAACTCGAAGAAAACTAATTTTTTTCCATTTACTTCGTGCACGCCTTCATCGATCATTTCCACCCGGTCGAACATATTTGAAATGCTTGCCCTGAAAAATTTGCCGGCCATGGTCAGATCCTTATCGGGCCACTTGGTAGCAGAAATGTTCACGCTGAAGTCAACGAGGCGATCTTCGTTGGTGTAAGCAGCTAATGGTGCACGAACCGAAGGGTAACGTTCCGTAAAATCGAGGCCATCCATCGGGCGCCAGCCTTCGGGAATATAAACTGTGATCTTATCCGTTGCCTTCGTTTTGATAAGCTTCGGCTGATCTGCTGCAGCCATAAAAAACAGAGGAAAAAGGACGAAAAGGAACCGGATCATAGCTGGGATTATTTTTTCAATTTAGAACGTGTAAAGTCAAGTATTATTAAATTCGCCCCTGTTTTAATTGCCGCAAAATCTGCCTCGGAAGCACGGTGTTTCAAACGGCAAAAGTTGAAAAAATTTGAATTATCAGGACACAAAAATAAAAATTCTATCATGTTAAGGACCCATACCTGCGGAGAACTTCGACTATCGGATGCCGGCAAGCAAGCTACCCTGAGCGGCTGGGTACAAAGAACGCGCGACAAAGGCAGTGTTCTATGGATCGACCTCCGCGACCGATATGGGATTACACAGCTGTTCTTTGAAGAAGGGAAAACCGCTCCTGAACTTATGCAAGCCGCACGGGCCTTGGGCAGAGAATTTGTGATCCAGGTTGAAGGGACAGTGGTAGAACGCCTTTCAAAAAATGAAAAGATCTCTACCGGTGAAATTGAGCTCAGGGTTGGAAGGCTGACGGTGTTGAATTCGGCAAAGCTTCCCCCTTTCACGATTGAAGATGATACAGACGGAGGCGATGAGCTTCGCATGAAATATCGTTACCTGGACCTGCGCAGAAATCCCGTCCGTGAAAGTCTTCAACTGCGTCACAAAATGGCGCAGCAGACACGTGCTTATCTCGATGGCCAGGGTTTTATCGAAGTTGAAACGCCCGTGCTCATCAAATCAACTCCCGAAGGTGCGCGAGATTTCGTTGTTCCATCGCGGATCCATCATGGTGAATTTTACGCGCTTCCGCAATCGCCACAAACATTCAAGCAGTTGCTCATGGTGTCTGGCTTCGACAGGTATTATCAGATTGTAAAATGCTTTCGCGATGAAGACCTTCGCGCAGATCGCCAACCTGAGTTCACACAGATCGACTGCGAGATGGCGTTCGTTTCACAGGAAGATATTCTCAATACATTCGAGGGCCTGATCCGCCATTTATTCAAAAATGTAAAGGGAATCGACCTGGCTTCAGTACCGCGTATGAACTACGATGAGGCAATGCGCCTTTATGGTTCGGACAAACCTGACACACGTTTCGACATGAAGTTTGTCGAAATCACGCCACTGACCAAAGGAAAGAACTTCCCGGTTTTTGAAAGTGCAGAGATCGTAGTTGGTATCAATGCAAAAGGCTGTTCGGAATATACACGCAAACAACTGGATGAACTCACCGAATTTGTAAAGCGCCCCCAAGTCGGAGCAAAGGGATTGGTGTATGTTCAATACCGCACGGACGGCACATTGAAATCATCAGTTGATAAATTTTATTCAGGAGATGATCTTAAAGGCTGGGCTGGAAAATTCGGAGCCCAACCGGGTGACCTGATGCTGATCCTGGCTGGCCCAACGGAGGCTACACGCAAGCAATTGAACGAACTGCGTCTGCTCATGGGTGAAAAACTTGGCATGCGCGACAAAACTAAATTTTCATCGCTTTGGGTGACTGATTTTCCTTTGCTGGAGTGGAATGAAGAAACAAAGCGCTATCACGCCATGCATCATCCTTTCACATCTCCTAAGCCCGAAGACATCAAATTGCTCGACACCGATCCCGGCAAAGTAAGAGCGAACGCATATGACATGGTGATCAACGGAACGGAAGTTGGCGGTGGCTCGATCCGAATTCACGATCGTCCTACGCAGCAAATGATGTTCACGCACCTTGGCTTCACAGAAGAAGAAGCGAAGAAACAATTTGGATTCCTGATGGAGGCATTCGAGTTCGGAGCTCCTCCGCATGGAGGGATCGCCTTCGGATTCGACAGACTTTGCTCGATCTTCGGTGGTGCAGATTCTATTCGCGATTTTATTGCATTCCCGAAAAACAATGCAGGTAAAGATGTGATGATCGATTCGCCATCAACGATTTCGCAAGAGCAGCTTGATGAGCTTGCGCTCTCGGTGAAGTCAGGTACCAAAAAATAGCCTTAAAAAACCTTCCACTGCCGGGAGGTTTTTCATTTTCTATCCTGTATCGTGGGAAAATTCATAACTTCTTTTAAAGTTACAGCTGAATTGAATCGTGTTTGCATAGTTTGGAAAAGTCAAAAAACTAAGCGACACATTTTCATTTCGTTCATGTTCATGGCGCTGTTTTTTTGAAGCTCAGCGCAGACTCAAAAAGTTCGAATTCGGTCCATCATTCTGCACGTTCATTCAATGGCATTCAGGCGGTGCCGACATTCAACCTGACTTTTACGGACAAGCTCAACACATTTACATTCACGCTAAACAACCGCCATTGCAACCTGGCCGGGAAGGAAGCGCTGGCATTTTTGGTAGCTATTCGTTTGCAGATCAAATCGCTGCAGAACCGAATTAAATTATTTTCCAACGTATAATGCCTACGTGTTTTACAATGCGGATGAAGTTTGTTCACCGTTCTGCGCTCCGAAAGAAGTTGTTGTTGGAACGACCAACTTCGAACTACCTATTACGGTTGTTTTCACACTTCTCCGAATACAAAAATTCGCTACAGCCGCACTTGCAGGACCATCTCTTCATCTTCAATTTCCAATGGAAAAACGGTGAGGTGAGTTATTCCCTGCAATGGGCGCCAGGACTCGACAAAGTATGGAATGCGCTGGATGAAACTCCAAAGCCTGCCCTACGCTACTTCGATCTTGGGTTCATTTTAAAATATGGGAGGTTCTCATTTTTATGCCGGCAACAGCAGAACGGTGGCGGTTCGTTTACGCGCAACTTGAAAATAGACGGGAGTTATTATCCCTTCAGACAAAAATGCGGTATATGAAATTTTCAACCTGCTTATTCCGTCCGCAGCCTGAGATTTTATAAAAAGGGTTTGAGATAAATCAGAATAGCCCCACATAGTGTGCGGCTTGTTACTTAAAAGCTGCGTCAATTCGATACCTTGCCGTTACATTGCGGTATTAAATAATATCTGACCGGCTGCTCATGTCCGCCAAAGATCTTTTTTCACAACAC
>CBHROW010000187.1:0-10353 GCA_966080355.1 uncultured Chryseosolibacter sp. | reverse complement strand
CCGGATTTGTGCGAGAAAAACTGAGTTTTAATAATTCAGGTTAGCCCTTGGTTTTCGGCCATGATCCTTGATTTTTGAGCCAGATTGAAGGCTTTGCGGTATGCGGGAGCGTGAGAAACTCCATTGCAGACATCAGGGAATCTCTCGGATCTACGTAGTTATACTGGGGATCCTGATCCAACTTGCACGGAAAACCAGCCTCGTTTTCGGCCATTTCGCATTTTGCAAAGTTGCGCGCAATGGAGGAGCGTTTGATCTATTCCGTCCAAAATTCCAAAGCGTCATGTGGAGCGATCGAATTTAGAATTGGATTTGAGTGCAGGCTGAAAACGTGCCGAACCCAGCTCCAACCTCCATAAGGCTCCAATTAATCGCGAATTACTCAGGATTGAAAGTGAAGGAGCCTGGCGAAAAAGAAAAGCCCAACATGATTGATGCTGGGCTTCTAAACAGGCACACGACTTTCTGTAAACCACGAAATGCCTATTGCTCTTTACTGACGTGCAAGGTAGTTGCCCTCAGACCATCACGCTGCATGAGGGGCATTAAATTGGCATTAAAGTTTCGTTCACTGCTTGCGACTGACCATTTTTTAGGTCACCGTTGATCTTAATTGAATTTTAATCTCAAATTCAGACGGCATTTAATCGACCTGTATACTTTTGTTGTGTGAGTTTTATTCATACTGTGTTGTTTGACGAATGACACAAGTCTACATCTGCCCTCATCCGCAAACGGGTGGGGGCTTTTTTTTATTTTTGATTGAATAAACTGCCAATGGATATTTTGGTGATTGAAGATGAACAGAAGGTTGCAGCCTTTCTGAAAAACGGCCTGGAACAACAAGGCTATGCGGTTGATCTTGCTTATGATGGATATACCGGAGAAAAGCTGGCGTTGAATAAGCGCTATAACCTGATCGTACTCGATGTCATCATTCCACACACGAACGGCATCGAGCTTTGCCGCAAGATAAAAGGAGCCAGTCCGGAAACACCGATCCTGATGCTGACCGCGTTAGGTACCACTGATGACAAAGTAGCTGGGTTCGATGCGGGTGCTGACGATTATTTGGTGAAACCATTTGAGTTCAAAGAATTGATCGCGCGTATCAAGGCACTTTCGAAGCGTTCGATCATCGGTAGTTATGCAGCTCAGTCGCATGTCATTCTGCGCGTGGGCGACCTTGAGCTGGATGTAGATAGAAAACTCGCCTCGCGGGGCGGCAAGACGATCGCGCTTACCGCTAAAGAGTTCCTGTTGCTTGAATACCTGATGCGGAATAAGGGAAGAGTTTTGTCGAAACCCGAAATTGCCGAACACGTGTGGGACGTAACGTTCGATACCGGAACTAATGTGGTTGAAGTCTACGTCAATATCCTGAGAAAAAAAGTCGATAAGGATTTTCCGACCAAGCTTATTCAAACGCGCATCGAACTAGGTTATGTCATCCAGGAGTCATGAATATCCGCACCAAACTCACGGTCAGGTTTATCGTCATCACTGCGGTCATCATTGCACTGTCTTCAGTGCTGATCTATGTCCTTTCCGCGGATTATCGCGAAGAAGATTTTTATGAACGGCTGACCAATAAAGCCAACAATACAGCCAAGCTCCTCATCGAAGTTGACGAAGTGGATGTCAACCTGCTGCGAAGACTGGAGCGCGACAATCCCGTGAGCCTTCCCAATGAAAAGATCATCATTTATAATTTTCGCGATACGTTGCTTTTCAGTACCGATGAAGAAGAACTGATCAAAATCGACAAAGCTTTGATCGACCGGATTCGCCTTGAAAATGAGATCCGGTGGAAGCAGGGTGAATTTGAAGTGCTCGGATTCTTGTATAAAGGCATTCGACAGGTTTGTGGTGATCGCTGCCGCTACCGATTCTTATGGTCACAAACGCCTGGAGAACCTTGTCTATATTTTGTTGATCGTGTTCGCGATAAGCACCGTGGTGATTTCGGTTTCCGCTTGGGTATATGCGGGGAAGGCGTTGCAGCCTATAGCCCGCGTTGTGAAACAAGTCGATGAGATCTCCATTGCAAGCCTCAACCTCCGGGTGGATGAAGGCAACGGACAGGATGAAATTGCGCGGCTTGCAAAAACATTCAACGATATGCTGTCTCGGCTCGAAACTTCATTCATCGCCCAGAAGAATTTCATTTCAAATGCTTCACATGAGCTCCGTACGCCACTTACCGCTATTACAGGTCAGCTGGAGGTCACACTGCTAAATCCGCGGACAACGGACGAGTATAAGGAAGTTATCGATTCGGTGCTCGATGATATTCGCAGTTTGAACCTGCTTTCGAATCGTTTGTTATTGTTGGCGCAGACCTCTTCGGACGAACGCGAAAGACGCATGTCGCCAATTCGAATCGATGAACTGGTATGGCTGGCCAAGGAGGACGTGGCCAGGCATCATCCTGATTTCGTAATCGACATCGATCTCGATGAAAAACTCGATGACGAAACAAAGCTTACCATTCGCGGTGACGAGCAGCTTATCAAAACAGCGATCTCGAACCTGATGGAGAACGGATGCAAGTATTCAACTGACAAGACTGTGGGGGTATTCATTCAGGAATCAAGAGTAGGAGTGTCCGTAGTTTTCAGAGATCATGGGATCGGAATCCCCAAAGAAGAGATTGCCAATGTATTTGATCCTTTCTATCGCTGTAGCAATACCCAGAATATTCGTGGGCATGGCATCGGTCTATCGATGGTGAAGGGCATCATCAAACTTCATAAAGGCATTCTTCAATTGACTTCGACAGGAGGAGCAGGCACGACCGTAACTGTAAATTTTCCCACCATCCACTAAGCTGACTTTGTCATTTGAAGTTAACGATAACGCAGAGCTTTGGTCGAGCCGAATCCTTCTCTTAAACACGCCTCGGAATTTTAAGCTGTATTTAAGGTTTGGATTTTAAGTTTTATTTAAGGCAGGTCCTATCAACCTTTTTGAAACTGAGACGTTAGCCAATGCGTGATCAGCTTGAAGACCAACGTCAGTGTCAACGTAATATTTCAGACAAAAAAGATGGAACATCGATCGTTTGCGCCAGGGTTACGCAAGCTTGAATGAGTGGTATTCAGCGTTGTATTACTGACCGTATTTCATAATTGCGCGCCTGCTGGTTCGTATAGAATGGAGATTGCAACGTTTGAAACCTTATTTATCCCCTGCGAGGTAATTGATAATCCAAAAAAACTTGTCAGAATACGCTACTTGGTTTACTTTTGCGACCTTTAAATGAAGGCTTTAGTCCGATATTCGCTGTTCCTCATCATGTCGCTATTGAGCGGGTACAGTCTATTGTCTGCCCACATTAGCAGCGACATCGCCTTTGATACCCTGGTATCTGAAGTGAATACCTCGGTGATTGCCTGCCCAGACCAGGTGACGGTGAAGGAACCTATGAGCATCACCTCGGGCAACGCGGTGACGGAACGACACCAGGATCTTCTTCTTTTTGTAAATGAGCGGAACGAGGAACGCGAAGATGATGACGTGACATCGACCAGGAAGCGCGTTGACAACAGCCTATTCCTCATTGCGAAATTTTTCTACGGCCAGTCTGCGCTCGTTTCATTTCTCCGAAGCCAGAACTTTTCGGTCAACCTACTTGAACGATCGATCGGCTCCGATCGATATCTGACCCTGAGAGTTTTCAGGATCTGATCTCTTTTTCAGGCAGATCGCCTGATCTTCATCAACCCCGCTAGCAAAAATTTGAAAAGCCGGTATAAGGCCGGTATCGATGTTTTTTAGCGTGTTTGATAACGATAGAACTTATCAATCAACCATATCTAGCTTAAAGTGTAAATTATTATGAGTAGAATTCTCATGTTCACCAGCCTTGTTTGCCTGTTGTGGCTTACCGGCTGTGGATCCAATCACGAAGGAAACGAAGAATCGGTGAAATTCGCGGTGACCAGCCCGCTTCGAAAGGACACGATTATCACCAAACAGTATGTATGTCAAATCCGCTCGATACAACACATCGAGCTCCGCGCGCTGGAACGCGGTTATCTTCAGAAAATATTTGTAGACGAAGGTCAGTTTGTAAGGGAAGGTCAGCGCATGTTTCAGATCATGCCGCTGTTGTATCAGGCCGAGCTGAAGAAGGCTGAAGCAGAAGCCAATTTCGCTGAGATCGAATACAAGAACACCAAACAGCTTGCAGACAGCAACGTTGTTTCACCAAACGAACTCGCACTTGCGCAGGCAAAATTCAATAAAGCGAATGCAGAGCTCGCCCTCGCCCAAACGCACCTGCAATTCACAGAGATCAAAGCTCCTTTCGATGGCATTATGGACCGCTTTCACGCGCGGTTGGGAAGCCTTGTAGACGAAGGCGATCTGTTGAGCACATTGTCAGACAACCGGAAGATGTGGGTTTACTTCAACGTCCCTGAAGCAGAATATCTCGATTTCAAGTCGAAGGCGAAGAAGGACAGCGTCATGCGCGTGGAGCTGATCATGGCTAACCACAAGCCTTTCGATTACCCGGGTGTGGTTGAGACTATCGAAGCTGACTTCGACAATGAAACGGGTAACATTTCCTTCCGCGCTACTTTCCCGAATCCAAAAGGACTTTTGCGTCACGGAGAAACTGGTAATATCCAGATTCATGAACCGATAAAGAATGCACTTCTCATTCCGCAGAAAACTACTTTCGAAGTATTGGAGAAGAAATATGTGTTCGTGGTAGACAAAGATCACGTGGTAAAGTCGAGAGAGATCGAGATCGCTGCTGAACTGCCTCATATTTTTGTCGTGCGAAGTGGCTTAAAGGATGGTGACATGATCCTTCTTGAGGGATTGCGTCAGGTTCGCGAAAATGAAAAGATCGACTACGAATTCGCAAAACCTGATTCTGTTATAGCGAACCTGAGTTTGTATGCCGAGTAGTCAAATACCTAAAAGGAGAGACCATGTTTAGTAAGTTTATTCGCAGGCCGGTATTTGCTATTGTAATATCGGTGATTATAGTGTTTGTAGGAGTGCTGGCGATCAAGAAACTGCCTATCTCTCAGTTCCCTGACATTGCCCCGACAACGGTAAACATATTTATCGCTTATCCTGGGTCGAGTGCTGACGTGTTGGTAAAGTCAACGCTGATCATGCTCGAGCAGGCTATCAACGGTGTTCAAGATATGCGTTACATTGCTACCGATGCAACCAGTGCCGGTGAAGCGACCCTCCGCATCATTTTTGAACCCGGAACGGATCCAAACGATGCAGTTATCCGCGTAAAGACGAGGGTTGACCAGGTGATGCCATTGCTGCCGATTCTTGTTCAGCGCGAGGGTGTGATCATCACGCCCATCCAGCCGAGTATGTTGATGTACGTCAACCTCTATTCAACTGAGAAGAGCATGGATGAGAAATTCCTGTTCAATTATGCGACTGTAAAAATGATCCCGGAGATTCAAAGGACGCACGGTGTAGCGAGGGCGCAGATCCTCGGTAGCCGCAGATATGCTATGCGCATCTGGTTGAATCCTGAACGTATGCGTGCTTATAATATTTCTGTGGAAGAGGTGATGGACGCGATCGCAGAGCAAAGTATCATCGGCCGCCCGGGCCGTATCGGTCAGAGCTCCGGTATTGCAGCGCAGTCGCTCGAGTACGTGCTTACCTATAAAGGACGATACAACAAGCCGGAAGAATACGAAGACATCATCATCCGCGCCAATTCAGAAGGTGAAAGTATTCACCTTCGAGACATTTCACGAATAGAGCTGGGAAGCGAGTTCTTCGACATCTACTCGAACCTTGACGGCCATGCATCTGCGGCTATCGTGTTGAAACAGAACTATGGCAGTAACGCCAGCGTGGTTATCGAAGAAGTTAAAGCGAAGCTCGAGAAGATGAAAGAGTCTTTTCCTCCGGGAATGGACTACAAGATCAGCTATGACGTTTCTCAATTCCTCGATGCCTCTATCGAACAGGTTATTCACACACTGCGTGATGCGTTCATTCTCGTGGCGCTTGTGGTGTTCATATTCCTGGGTGACTGGCGCTCGACCTTGATCCCGATTCTCGCTGTGCCTGTATCGCTGATCGGTGCGTTCTTTGTGATGCAATTCTTCGGCCTATCCATTAACCTGGTAACGTTGTTTGCCCTTGTGTTGGCGATCGGTATTGTGGTTGATGATGCGATTGTGGTGGTGGAAGCGGTCCACGCCAAAATGGAGCAGTTCCCGAATATTACTCCGTATGGTGCGGTGAAGAAAGTACTCGGTGAGATCAGCGGTGCGATCATCGCGATCACCATGGTCATGGTATCGGTGTTTGTTCCTATTTCCTTCATGTCAGGTCCTGTAGGTACGTTCTATCGCCAGTTCTCCATTACCATGGCAAGCTCCATCGTGATCTCTGCTTTGATCGCCCTTACACTGACACCGGTGCTCTGTGCGATGCTGTTGAAGAGCCATCACGGACATCCGAAAAAGAAGAACTTCCTGACAAAAGCGCTTGACAGTTTCAACAGTGGATTCGATAAAATGACCGGACGCTATGTAGGTCTGCTGAAGCTCATCGTGCACAGAAGAACGGTGACGTGGCTTGTGCTGCTCGGATTCTGTGTCGGTATCTGGTATGCAAACAGGATCGTTCCTTCAGGCTTTATCCCCAATGAAGATCAGGGTACGATTTACGCGATCATTCAAACACCTCCAGGTTCAACCCTCGAAAAAACAAACCAGGTTTCGCAGCGACTCCAAAAAATATGCGAAGAGGTCGAAGGTGTTGAATCGGTATCGTCTCTTGCCGGTTACGAGATCATGACAGAAGGACGCGGATCAAATGCTGGAACATGTCTGATCAACCTCAAGAACTGGTCGGACCGCCATCAGACGGTGAAAGAGATCATGGAGGAGTTGGAAGAAAAAACAAGAGGTCTCGGTGCGATCATTGAATTCTTTGAACCACCTGCAATTCCCGGTTTCGGTACATCGGGTGGTTTCTCGATGCGTTTGTTGGATAAGACTACAGACACCGACTACCAGGAGTTCGACAAGATCAACCAAGACTTTATGGACAAGTTGAGAAGCCGTAAAGAGCTCGCAGGGTTGTTCACGTTCTTCGCAGCTAACTATCCGCAATACGAGCTCGAGATCGACAATAGCCTGGCGATGCAGAAAGGTGTGTCTATCGGAAAAGCAATGGACAACCTGAACATCATGATCGGTAGCACGTACGAGCAGGGTTTTATCAAGTTCAACCAGTTCTTCAAAGTATATGTGCAGTCCGATCCGAAGTTCCGCAGACTTCCATCAGACCTGTTGAATCTTTTTGTGAAGAATGACAAGGGAGAAATGGTGCCTTATTCCTCATTCATGAAATTGAAAAAAGGCCAAGGCCCGAACGAGATCACACGTTTCAATTTGTACAACTCAGCTGCGATCCAGGGTCTTCCTGCAAAAGGTTACACTACGGCAGAAGCGATCGAAGCGATCCGCGAGGTTGCGAAGACATTGCCGCGGGGATACGATATCGCCTTCGAAGGTTTGTCGTACGATGAGTCGATGCGAGGTAACGAGGCGCTTTACGTATTCATTGTCGTATTGTTGTTCGTGTACTTCGTGCTTGCCGCGCAATACGAAAGCTTTATCATTCCGTTGGCGGTAGTGTTGTCGTTGCCCGTGGGTGTGTTTGGCTCCTTCCTCATGCTCAAGCTGCTCGGCCTCGAGAACAATATCTATGCACAGATTGGTTTGATCATGCTTGTGGGGCTGTTGGGTAAGAACGCGGTGTTGATCGTAGAATTTGCTGTTCAGAAACGACAGCAGGGTGAAACGATCCTCAACGCAGCGATCGAAGGTGCGAGAGTTCGTTTTCGCCCGATCCTCATGACCTCATTCGCATTCGTGGCAGGTTTGATTCCTTTGATCATCGCCACTGGCGCAGGTGCGATCGGTAACCGTACCATCGGTGGATCTGCACTTGGCGGTATGTTGTTCGGAACAATTTTCGGTGTGATCATCATACCAGGACTATATTTCATATTCGGAAACCTCGCTGATGGTCGACACCTGATCAAGCACGAAGAAGAAGATTCTTTGACTGAACATCTGGTGCACCATGTGGATGCTTTCCCTCAAATCGAAGAAAGTGAAGACAAAGACAATGGACATGCACATTAAGAAAATATCGGGCGGCTTAGCAGTTTTTATCATGCTGTTGGCTGCATCATGCACGTTGCCGCCTTCCCTGGTTCAACGGAAAGAAAACAAGTCGACACCGGTAACGTATGCCAACGGGTCGCAAGACTCGAGCAATACCGGAAAGATCAAATGGCGGGAGTTCTTTAAAGATCCATATCTCTCGACTCTTATCGACAGCGCACTGGGCAACAATCAGGAGCTGAACATCACCTTGCAGGAAATCAACATTGCGAGAAATGAAGTTCGTGCACGCAAAGGAGAGTACCTTCCGTTTGTAGATGTTGGTGCGGGCGGTGGAGTCGAAAAGGTAGGTCAGTACACGCGGTCTGGCGCGGTTGAAGAGACGGACGAAATTCAGCCAGGCAAACGGTTCCCTGAGCCGCTTGGCGACTACACCGCAGCACTCCGGGCATCGTGGGAGCTCGACATCTGGAAAAAACTTCGCAACGCAAAAAAGTCTGCGATGTTCCGATACATGTCGACAGCCGAGGGAAGAAATTTCCTGATCACGAACCTCGTAGCTGAAATTGCAACTTCGTACTATGAGCTGATGGCGCTTGATAATCAGCTCGCGATCCTTCGCCAGAATATCCAGATCCAGCAGAACGCGCTCGAGATCGTGAAGCTCGAAAAGCAGGCCGCGAAAGTGACCGAGCTTGCCGTAAGAAAGTTCGAGGCCGAAGTATTGAAGAACCAGAGCCGCCAGTACGATATCCTGCAGATGATCACGGAGCAGGAAAACCGAATCAACTTTTTAGTGGGTCGGTTCCCGCAGCCCGTGTTGAGAAACTCTCAAGCGTTCATTTCCCTTTTGCCGGATTCGATCAACGCGGGATTGCCTTCTCAGTTGTTGCAAAACCGGCCCGATATCAGGCAAGCCGAACTCGATCTCGCAGCTGCAAGACTCGACATCAAAGTGGCGAAAGCTCAGTTCTATCCTTCGCTGCGGATCACTGCAGGGCTTGGATTCTCGGCATTCAATCCTCAATACCTGCTAAACACACCACAGTCGTTGATGTATTCGATCGCAGGGGATCTGATGGCGCCACTGGTCAACAGGAATGCGATCAAAGCGCAATATTATTCAGCGTCATCGAAACAGATCCAGGCTGCTTACAATTACGAGCGGACGGTGTTGAATGCTTATATCGAAGTAGCTAATCAGCTGTCGAATATCCGGAACTTGCAGAACAGCTACAACCTCAAAACGAAACAAGTAGATGCGCTGACACAATCGATCAATATCTCTACGGGATTGTTCAAGAATGCCCGTGCAGATTACATGGAAGTGCTGATGACGCAACGTGATGCGCTTGACGCAAGGTTTGAGTTGATCGAGACAAAGATGGAACAGATGAATGCAACGGTTAACATTTATCAGGCTTTAGGTGGCGGATGGAATTAACATAGCTTTTACAGGTTAAGTGAAAGATAAACCAGCAAGCTAGATGGTTGATTTGTTTGGTTAGAGAAGCGCCCGCGGTTCAAGCTGCGGGCCTTCTTGCTTATGGCCAGGGCGCCCGGCTCTCCGCAACCAGGTTGACCGGTCTCAACTATTTCAGCTACCTTTGCAGCTTAGCAGTCCCACTACGATGCTCCTGACACAGCCGTCAGATCCGATTTCCAACAAACTTCCCTGGTGGACGTGGGTCGCATCATTGCCGATTTGCTTTTTAGGGACGTTGATCTCACTGCAGGCAAAAATCACGATTGGAACGTCACTCTTTTATTTTCCGCTGCCCTTCGCCTTAACGCTGACCTACTGGTGGGGACCGCGGGCCTTGATCGGATATTATGTTAACGCAGTTTTGTGTGCCGGCCTCTGGGGATTGACCCGCGTTGAGTTATGGCCGATCTATGGGTTGCCCGAAGCTGTGTTTGTTCTGCTATCGTGGTTCTTCTATCCGAAGATACTGCTTGGAAAAGTCTGGCTTCCGGACACAAAACAGATTGTTTACTTCCTCATCGCGGGAATCATCATTCCACTCGGCATCTACAAAGCAATGCTCGAAGGAGTTTTTGTTATTGCCGGAGACACCCCCGCTGAAAACTACTGGTATCTTTTCATCACCACGGGCTTTGGAGATTTCATCTCAACATTTTGTGTGTCGTTGCCATTGCTACATTTCCTCACCCGACAGGTGGCGCGAAGAGGTTGGTTTGTGGGACC
>CBHROW010000186.1:0-10360 GCA_966080355.1 uncultured Chryseosolibacter sp. | reverse complement strand
ACTTCCGCGTTATTACGCATTGATCATCGGAGTTTCCACTTATAAATTTTCAGGTCCGGAGATTCCCAACCTGGCAAGACCCGCACTTGATGCAACGCAATTGAGTCAGACGTTGCTTGCGCGGTATCATTTCAAAAAAGAGGATGTGATCCTGATGAAGGACGCAACCCGTGCCGACATCATTGACGGACTCGATGAGCTCGGTGCAAAGCTGACCGAAAAAGACAACCTGTTGATCTTCTATGCAGGTCATGGTTTTTGGGATGAGAATTTTGAGATAGGTTACTGGCTTCCATCAGATGCATCGCCAACAAAAAAATCTTCGTGGATTTCAAACAGTATTATTAAAGATTATATCGGTGGATTTAAAACCAAACACACACTGCTCATCACAGACGCATGCTTCTCCGGAAGTATTTTCAAAGTTCGCGAAGTCGATGTGTTGACTGATGTAGGAACGAGTAAACTTTATCAGCTTCCCAGCCGGAAGGCGATGACCAGCGGAAATTTGAAAACGGTGCCCGACAACAGTAAATTTTTTGAATACATGAATAAGCGCTTGATAGAAAATGAAGATACCTATCTTTCCGCTCGTCAGCTGTTCCAAAACTTCTTTGTTGCCGTCATCAATAACACCAACACCGTACCGCAATACGGTGTGATCCAGGAGACCGGTGATGAGGGAGGCGAATTTATTTTCATCAGAAAGCAAGAGTGATTGTTTAAACATTGAAAGCACGATCACTTTTGTCATCCGCATGACGAATTATATTGATCATCGTGACTATCATCGTTACGGAAGTCTGAGCTTTAATTGAATTCGACCTGCTAATCATGTAAATTCAATTGTCTTATTGCGAAGCGGAGCGATGTCTATAGTGCTTTGAAAAATTCTGTGCTGATTTTAATTTCTAGTATTCACCATAAACCTTCAACTATGAATGACCCAAAGATGACTCCGACACGCAGGGAGTTTGTTGGAACTCTCACCGCTGGCGCAACCGCTTTGCTCGCTGGAATTCCCGCTTTAACAACTGCCGCACCTTTTCCCGCAACAGGTGTGGCCGATGCCGATGAATGGTTCAAGAAAGTAAAAGGCAAACACAAGATCGTGTATGACGCCACCGAGCCGCACGATGGTTTCCCGATCATCTGGACATGGGTATTCTATCAAACCAACAACCAGACCGGAACGCCCGATGCAGATATTTCCGCGGTGGTCGTTCTTCGGCACAATGCTATTCCGTTTGCAATGAAAGACGAGCTCTGGACGAAATACAAGTTTGGCGAAACTTTTAAAGTAACCGATAAGAACACGGGAGCCCCGGCCGTTCGCAATCCGCTGTTCACACCGCAGGGCAAAGATCTTCCCATGGCGGCAATCGATGGTATTCAAAAGCTCCAGGCGCGCGGAGCGATGTTCTGCGTGTGTGACATGGCATTGACAGTGTACAGCATGTTCACAGCGCAAGCGATGGGAGCGAAACCTGAAGATGTGAAAGCAGAGTGGGTTGCAGGCCTGCATCCGGGAATACAAGTCGTTCCGTCCGGTGTGTGGGCTGTTGGTCGCGCTCAGGAAAAAGGCTGTGCATATTGTTACGCAGGCGGATAGTTTGACTGGCGGGCAGCCAAGGTTTCCGGTGTGAGCAACAGCGATATCGGAGACAGGCAGAAACAGCAGGGGTTGCAGTTAGCAATAGGACTAACGATGCAACCGCCTGCTATTCTCGAAACTCAAAGCTGACTTTTATGAAAAAAAATTATCTCGCGATCATGTTCGCCCTGATCGCGTCTTCTGCATGGTCGCAAACAAAACCGGTCAGGATTGTATTTGACGTCACCAGCAAAGATACCCTCACACATCAGGCTGTGATGCGCCACGTTTCCGGAATGGCGAAAGGTTATCCCGATTCGAAATTTGAAGTGGTGGTGTACGGAGGAGCTATCGCGATGGTGATCAATGAGAAATCGACCGTTGGAAAGAATATCCAGCAACTCACTTCCAACAAGAATGTTGAATTCAAAGTTTGCGGTGAGACGATGAAACGTTATAATATTGTAAAAGAGCAACTGGTGAATGGCGTGCAGGTTGTTCCAGATGCCATTATAGAGATCGTGACGCGACAAGGCGAAGGGTGGGGCTACATCAAGGAGGCTCATAACTGATTATAACAAATGCCGTTTGACGAACACTTAACCTGGGCACTCCGATGCCTTCAGCTTTGCTTTGTTGTTGCTTTGCTGACAGCCGCTGTTGTTTTTACAATGAAGTTTTCGATCGGCAAACAAAGTCTCGCAAACTCTTCCACAATTGGAAAAACGGTATTGACAACAACCTGGACGCCACCCGATTCTACTTCGATACCCATGTCTGAAGAAGGCGATCTCATTCGCTACGGCAAAGAGTTGATCGCGCACACGGCCGTTTATCTCGGTCCGAATGGCAAAGTGATGAAAGCAACCAACGGAATGAATTGTCAGAACTGCCACCTGAATGCAGGAAGAAAAATTTTTGGAAACAATTACAGTGCTGTGTCTGCAACGTATCCAAAATTTCGGCCCAGGTCGGGAACAATTGAAACGGTTGAAAAGCGCATTAACGATTGCGTTGAACGCAGCTTGAATGGGCAACCCTTGATTGAAAATTCTCGCGAAATGAAAGCCATGAAGGCCTACATTCTATGGGTTGGAAGCGGAATGGAAAAAAATAAAATTCCCAAAGGAGCGGGTTTGATTGAAGTGACCATGTTGGATCGTGCTGCCGATCCTGAGAAAGGTGAACAAGTTTTTACCAGGCTGTGCGCCTCATGCCATGGACCGCGAGGGGAAGGCGTGCGCGCTGAGAACCAAACTGAATGGAAGTATCCTCCGCTTCATGGTGAGAACAGCTACAACACCGGTGCCGGACTTTACCGCCTCTCGCGGTTTGCAGGCTACATCAAAGCCAACATGCCGAATGGCGCAACCTGGGAAACTCCGATTCTTTCGGATGAAGAAGCCTGGGACGTGGCAGCCTTCATCAATAGCTTGCCAAGACCATCAAAAATTTTTCCCAACGACTGGCCCGACATTTCAAAAAAACCTGTCGATCATCCCTTCGGTCCTTATGCTGACAACTTTTCCGAAAAACAACACAAGTATGGGCCTTTCAAGGAGATGGTGAGTAAGTGATGTTCGAAGTTCGATGTGCGAGGTTCGATGGTTAACGTACTTCCGTCCGTGCGCCATCGTACATAGCACACCGCACACCGCACATTTCACAACTCAATAAACCTCTTCAAAGAAAACGCCTGCGTTCGTTCGGCAAACAAAGTTTTCACTCTTCCCCAGACAGATCCGAACAATTCCGATTTACGATAGGCTTCAAGACTTGCTTCGTCATTCCAATGACTGAGTGTTGTATAAATAGTTTCGTCTTGCGCATCTTTCAAAAGCTCGAGGTGTGTACAACCCGGGAAATTCCGAATGGCGATTTTGTTGCGATTGAAGATATCCAGGAATTCTTCGACACCAGCTTCGGTGAAATGCATGCGGACGATGCGGATTAACATTGGCATTAGGGATTAGAAAATGAGGCATTAAGGAATGCCTGGTATATCCATATTTTTAGTTGAGGCCAAGGGCGGGTTGTAAACTCGATGCCCAATGCCTGATTCCGAATTCTTTGTTCATAGTCGTCTATCCGATTGACAACGTTATTCATCGAAGGCGATATTCACCATACTATCGTAGCTCAACCCCAGCAACTCAGCGGCATTGCCTTTGTAAATTCCGATCTCGAGCAAGCCCAGGCTGTTGAATATCAGAAAACATTCGCCTTCCTCTGCCTGATGATAGTGGGTATGCATTCGCCTGAATTTTTCTCCACCGAATTGAATGGTATAGGCCTTTTCTTTGCTCAGCACATCGAACGCTTCTTTGGGAATATTCGTGATCAGGTTTCCCGCTCCATCCACGCGGATGACCTGACCTGAAATCTGTTTCTTCGTTGCTTTGACCTGGCGGTCGATCATCCGTTTTATTCCAGACAAAGGCTTTCCAAGATCGGTGATTGACACACCACTCGCCAGTTTAGCAGCGGCAGGAGCAAATACATCGCGTTCCGGGAAAGTAGATTGAATAGGTGGCCCGATTTGAACCGCGTATTGATGGTTCTTTTCACTGATCAGGCTCAATAGCCCGTTATCCACCGATACAAAAAAATGATCTTCGAGCTGAAGGGCGACCGGTGTATCACCTCGTGACCCAACCGAATTGACAGCGACCAAATGAACTGTGCCTTTCGGGAATTCGCGAAATACCGACCGAAGAACAAAGGCTGCATGACCGATATCGCAAGAAGCAATATTGTGCGAGATGTCGACAATGTTGAGGCCGGGATTGGTGCTCAGGATCTTTGCTTTAACAGCCGCCACATAGTGATCGCTTTCTCCTGAATCGCTTAAAAGAGTGATTATAGGCATCCTGGCAGCGGATTTTGACGGTCGACAAAAATTTTAGCACTGTTGGTGTGCTTTTTATTTCGTTAATTTTGTTGTGCTAAAAATAGAGACTTAGCAGCATTTAAACACAATTTATCATTGATAGAAAAAGTAGTAACACTTGACAACATTTCCCTGATTGATTTTCTGGGAGTGGCCAACAAAAACATCGATTCCCTGGCTGCCGCTTTTCCCAAAAGCCGGATCGTATCGCGAGGCAATGAGATCGTATTGAAGGGATCGACTGCCGAGATCGTACAGATCGATGATATTCTGAATTCGCTGATCGTACATTATCATAAATACGGCCGTGTGACGGAAGAAAACGTGCAAAATTATATCGCCCGTGAATCTGAAATGATGCTCCCGGAGAATGGTTCTGGATCGTCATCCGAGGAAGTTATTATTTATGGAACAAAGGGCACATCTATAAAACCGAAAACTGTCAATCAGCAAAAGCTGGTTGAGCAGGTACAGCAAAATGATCTCGTCTTCGCACTGGGTCCTGCCGGAACGGGAAAGACCTACATCTCTGTGGCGATGGCTGTGCGCGCTTTAAAGAACAAAACGGTTAAAAAGATCATCATCACGCGTCCAGCGGTGGAAGCGGGAGAGAACCTTGGATTTCTGCCGGGCGATCTGAAAGAAAAGATCGATCCGTACCTGCGACCGATCTATGATGCGCTTGGTGATATGATCCCGTATGAAAAGCTTCAATATTATATGGAGCGTGAGATTATCGAAATTGCTCCACTTGCATACATGCGCGGGCGCACGCTGAACAATGCATTTATCTTGCTGGATGAAGCGCAGAATACCACGCCTATGCAGATGAAAATGTTTTTGACCCGCATGGGCCCTGACTCAAAAATGATCGTTACTGGCGACACCTCACAAATCGATTTACCAAGAAATCAGCGTTCTGGTTTGAAGGAGGCAATTCGGATTTTGAATGACGTAAAAGGAATCGGGTTTGTAGAATTGTCTGAAAAGGATGTAGTTCGCCACCGTTTGGTGAGAGACATTATTGATGCTTATCATCGGGAAGCCAATCCGGATGAAGCTCCGAAGACATAGAAGTGGTACATTCCACGCATGTTCCGATGGACGCCATTCACATTTGTCAGGATCGTAATTGTATTTATAGGAGGAATAATTCTCGGCATCTACCAGCCTGAAATCATTCCTCTTTCTTTTGCGTCCCGTTCTCTCATTGCCCTTGTCGTTGCATACTTCGGCTCGATCTTTTTTTTCTCGTGGTGGAAATTCGATCGCGGACCCCTGGCATTAAGTGCGATCTTCCTTGCCGGGTTCACTCACGTTCAACTCAGCACAGAGTCGCACGACAGCGACCACGTGCTGGCGATCAGAGATTCAATTCGCTCGTATGAAGTAGTCATCACTCGTTTTTTTGAAGAAAAAGAAAAATCATGGAAAGCCGAAGCGCGAATTGAGAAAGTGATGTTCAATGACCGGTGGCAAAGACGTTATGCGCGGATCGTATTGTATTTCTCCAAGACCGATTTCATTGAGCCTTTCGCTTACGGTGATGTTTTGATCGTTCGGGGCGCTCCGCGACTTGTAACTCCGCCATCAAATCCTGGTGAATTCGATTACAAGAAATTTCTTTCGTATCGCAACATCTATCACCAACACTTTCTTCGCAAAACAGACGTTGCCTGGCTTGATCATCGCCCGCCATCGCCAATATTGAAATTTGCATTCCAGGCGAGGATATGGGCTGAGCGAACACTAAAAAGATATGTCGAGGGTGAACGGGAGCAAGGCGTTGCTGCCGCGCTTGTGCTGGGTGTCACCGATGGCCTGGACAATGAGCTCCTCAACGCGTACGCAGCTACAGGAGCCATGCACGTGCTTGCGGTATCGGGCCTGCACATTACCATCGTTTACATGATCATCGCGTGGCTGTTCAAACCCGTTTTGAAATTCCGTTCAGGACCGTGGCTGCTCGCAATAGTTAGCCTGATGCTGCTCTGGACTTACGCTTTTATCACGGGACTTTCGCCATCCGTACTTCGCGCGGTCACCATGTTCTCGTTTATAGCGATTGCGAAACCACTCGGCCGAAACACAAACATCTTCAACACGCTTGGTGCGTCAGCGTTTTGCTTGCTCCTATTCGATCCGTACCTCATCATGTCGGTTGGATTTCAACTTTCATACCTGGCTGTGATCGGCATCGTATACCTGCAATCTGCTTTCTACGATTTGTGGGCGCCTCGCTCTTATATTATGGACGAAGTTTGGAAAATAACCTGCGTTTCAATTGCGGCACAGATCGCAACATTTCCGCTTGGGCTGCTTTATTTTCATCAGTTTCCAAATTACTTTTTGCTATCAAATTTGCTTGTCATTCCCGGCTCGTTCGTGGTACTGATCGTGGGGATCGTGCTACTAGCATTTTCATTTATTGGTGTAGTAGCGCAAGGTCTCGGCTTTTTGCTGACCTGGTCGATCAAGTTGCTCAACGGAGTAGTCTTCGTTGTTGAAGCATTTCCTTTCAGCTTGCTCGAAGATATTCATGTCACTACATTTCAATGCTGGCTTTTGATGATGGCCATTATCTTTATCATTCTCACTTTCGAGTATAAACGTTTCTATTTTTTACCGCCAGCCGCTGCCACAATGATTGTCTTTGCGATCGCGCAATGGCACCACCACACGGAGTTCTTTGATGCGAATAAGCTCACGGTTTACAATGTTCAGGGTCATACGGCAATCGACCTGTTCGACCATGGTCGGGCCATGTTCTTTACCGATTCGGTGCTTTTGCAACAACCTGACAAGATCAGGTTTCACATCCATCAAAATCGTTTGAATGCGGGAATCGGTAAAGTCAGGGAAGGATTTGCAAACACATCAAATTTCAGAATCCATGGAATTGCAGCGATTCACTGGAACAACATGCTCATTGCAATTGTCACGAACCGCGACCACAGTTTTCCGAAAGAACTGAAAGCCGACTACCTCGTGATCAGCAATAGTTCGGTCAGGGCGAAGGAGCTGGCTGTGCTGAAGACTTTCACGGATACCATCATTTTAGACAGCAGTAATTCCTATTTTTACTGCGCATCGCTTCTCAGGCAATCGCATAAGCTCGGATTGAACATTCATTCGGTCAAACATGCGGGGGCATTCGAAGCGAAAATATGAACACCACCATGAAATATATTCAATACAAGGTGCTTGATCGCATTGCGTTTATCACACTCAATCGGCCCGAAAAAAGAAATGCGCTCAGTTATGATCTGGTTTCCGAATTGAAATTGGCTTTCGCGGATGCCGAACAGGACAATGCGGTGAAAGTGATCATCCTGAAAGCGAATGGCGAAGCATTTTCGGCCGGGGCCGATCTGGAATACCTTCAACAGCTGCAATCATTTTCTTACCAACAGAACTTGAATGACTCCAATCACCTGAAAGAACTCTTTCTGCAGATCTATTGCTTGAAGAAAGTGGTGATCGCACAGATCCAGGGACATGCCATCGCAGGTGGTTGCGGCCTCGCGGCAGTGTGCGATTTCAGTTTTGCGACACCTGAGGCCAAGTTTGGTTACACCGAAGTCAAGATCGGATTCATTCCCGCCATCGTGATGGTGTTTTTGATTCGCAAGATCGGAGAGTCGAGGGCTCGCGGATTGCTTTTGAGCGGTTCCCTGATCACCGCTGACAACGCACGAAAGATGGGCGTTATCAATGAAATCGTTGCACGTGAGGAGCTCGATGAGCATGTTATCCATTTTGCCGCAGGCCTTATTGTATCCAATTCCGGTAATTCCATGGGGGTTACCAAGCAGATGATCGCAAAGGTCCAAACCCTTCCCCTTGAAGAAGCCTTGACATTTGCTGCGGAAATGAATGCCAAAGCACGCGAAGGCGAGGACTGTAAACGCGGAGTTTCTGCATTCGTCAACAAAGAAAAAATCTCCTGGTAATTTTTGAATTTCGGCTGAAATAGTACGTGAATATTACTTACGTTGTGGATTTGTTGAAGGAATCCATTATCTACAGGAACATTTACAACCCAATTAAGCCCAATGAAGAAGTTACTTTTTGCGATGCTCATCATTTGCGATGTTGCTTTCGCCCAAAATTACACCGGAGACTCATGGTCGAGTGTTAAATCAAGTAAAGAAGGGACTATTTCTCTCGCCTATGTTGAAACGCCAAGCTTTGTCTACAAGGACAAGTCGGGAGAACTCACCGGAATATGTGTCGACATCATGAACGACTTCGTGTCGTGGGTGAATGCGAACAAAGGTGTGAAGCTATCAACGAAGTTTGTCGGAGATGGAACGAGTTTTCGCGGTATGTATGATAAAACAAAAGCGTCATCCGGTGGTGTATTCGGACTTGGAAACGTGACCATCACAGACGAACGCAAGCGCGAAGTGAAATTCAGCCCGAGCATCATCACCAATTTTGCCATTCTTGTTACGCAGCCCTCAGCTCCCACACTGGCTAAGCTTGAAGATATTTCAAAAACATTTGCCGGCTTTACGGCCTACACCGCGAAGGGAACACTCAATGAAAAGCGCGTCAACGACCTGAAGCAGAAATACTATAAGGACCTGAAGGTGACCAATACCACCAGCAGCCAGGAAACGCTCGAAAAGGTTTTTGAGGATGCCAAAGGCCTCGCTTATCTGGACCTCGCATTTTACATCGAGGCGGTTCAAATGAAAAAGCCCGTTAAGCGTCACCCGGTGGGAGACAAGTCGGCCGAACAATTCGGACTCGTGATGCCCATGAACAGCGACTGGGGGCCGGTTCTCGAAGAGTTCTTCAATGCCAATGGAGGATACACCAATACGAAAGAGTACAAGACTATTCTCATCAAACACCTCGGTGAGTCAGGTGTGAAGTTGTTGCAAGCGTCAAGTAAATAGTTGGCAATTGGCAAAAGCCAGTTGGCAAAGCGTTTAGCGCTGAACACTCGCTGAAAAACAAGGAAAATAGCTTCTCAGAAGGGAAGCTTTTTTTCTTGGTCGCGCCACAGTCGGGCTCGTGACAGGGCATGGATACCTGTTCGAGTTTCATCTTCTCGGCCTCGGCACTCCCAAAATCTGGCGACTGACTTTTGCCAACTCTAATGTCAATTTACCTATCCGCGGGAGCGTTTGAGTGAATTCACCCCGCACTCCTGCCAACTGATTATCTTGCCAACTGCCAACTATTTTCCCTACCTTCACGCCTCAATAAAAAGGAACCTTTCAGAATATGATCACAGTCGGAAACAAGAGACTGTCAACAGACGATTTCAAACGGCTTGTTTTTGGCGGAGAAAAAGTAGCGCTAGACGCGGCTTCGGTGGCGAAAATCAAAGCCAACTTCGATTTCCTGCAATCGTATTCAAAAGATAAGATCATCTACGGCATCAACACCGGGCTCGGCCCGATGGCGCAGTATAAGATCAGTGAGGACGATCAGCGGCAGCTTCAATATAATCTCATTCGCAGTCATAGCTCAGGATCAGGCGATCCCTTTCCTGAAGATCTTTCCCGAGCCACGATGCTGGCGCGACTTAACGGACTTATGCAGGGCGCGTCTGGAATTCACACAGACGTTGCAGAGCTCATTGTAACATTGCTTAACAAGAATATCAGCGCGTGTATTTTTCAAAAGGGTGGGGTAGGCGCTAGTGGCGATCTCGTGCAGCTCGCGCACCTGGCTTTGAATCTTATCGGTGAAGGGGAAGTTCTTTACCAGGGAAAACTGCTAGCTGCGAAAGAGGTTTTTGCGAAAGAGGGAGTAACACCACTTCAGGTGAGATTGCGCGAAGGACTTGCGCTGATGAATGGCACTTCAGCAATGACCGGTGTAGGAATGGTCAATATCATTCGTGCTCGCCAGCTGCT
>CBHROW010000185.1:0-10387 GCA_966080355.1 uncultured Chryseosolibacter sp. | reverse complement strand
GGAATGCAAGTTGTTAGTGATTTGGTTCCGTGCGCAAGAACTGGCTCGGAATTTCCAATTTCTAATTTCCAGTGACTAATTTCCCTTTGCGAAACTCTGCGTTCTTCGCGCCTTTGCGTTGAAAAGACGGAGACGCAAATTAATTAGTCGGTTGGTCGATGCGCCAATATGCCACTGGACATGCAAAGATGCCACCAAGGCGCTAAGGCACGAAGAATTGCACGTGGTAAGTGAGTTGATTCCGTGCGCGAGAACTGGCTCGGAATTTCTAATTTCTATTTTCCACCGACAAATTACCCTTTGCGAAACTCTGCGTTCTTCGCGCCTTTGCGTTGAAAAGAAGCATAGATCAATGCCGAAACTCTGAGCCGTTCCCACTACTCCACCTGATCACAAACACGTAGTCAAAAAGAACTACCATCAAGGCCTCACTTCTTCCACATCTTCTCCTCGCTCGCCTTGCTTCCACATTCCTTTTTTACAAGATTGCATGAACACCAAAGACGCCTCAATATGAACGCAACTGTTCGTTTAGCCACGCATTTCAATCTCTCCACTATTCACTCTTCTCGTACCACGCCATTGCGATCGCAAGATTCACTCGATTCCTGAATTTATTTTTCTAGCTGTGTTACAGTTCGTTCGCCATAACCGACACGAGTTGACACTTCGTCCGCTTTCTTTCGCTTCAACAAAACTCACTTATACCTATGAAATCCTCCCTAACTAAAATCATCGCGCTTTTCCTATGGGTGACGAGCATCCATGCGTACGCGCAAACAGATCCGCAGGCAAACCCGTGGGCGACAAGCTTCACCGGAGCTTCCGGATCGGGCAACGCACAGGCGATCAAAACTGTTCTGGATGCGAGCTCGAACATGTACGTTATCGGCACATTTACGGGCAGCGCTGTTTTCGGCTCTTTCAACCTGGTTGGTGGACCGACACCTTCAACATTCATTGTAAAATACTCACCTGCGGGCAGCGTGTTCTGGGCACAACGGATCTCCGGCACAATCACACCGCGCGACCTAGCACTGGCAGGAGGAACGTTGGTGGTTGGAGGAACATTTTCTCAAACTGTCAACTTTAATCCATCAGGAACTGCGTTGAATAAAACGAGTGTCGGTAATGCGGACGTTTTTCTCTGCGCTTACAACGCGAACACTGGTACAGTGAGCTGGGTCAAAAATTTCGGCAGCACCTCCGATGATATCGTGCTGTCACTGTCGTCAGATGGCACCGATCTTTACCTCGGTGGTTACATCGCAGGCGACACGGAATTCAATCCTGAAGGGCCGTCATTGTTTCGATCGCCCGGAAGCGTGAGCACGTTTCTTGGAAAATGCAACGCCACAACCGGAACGTTCGCGTGGGTAAGAACATTCGGGATGCCGCCCTCCGGTTTAGATGTTGCCGCGAGCATAAACGGGTTTTACGTGATGGGTGGTTTTTCATCGCCACTTGACCTCGGCAACGGTATCGTTTTAACACCGGTAGGCGCATCAGACATTTTTTTCGCCAAGCTCGATGGGATTAGCGGATCGACAATCTGGGGAAGACAGATCGGTAGCGCGTCATTTGATATGGCAACTGCCATCGCGGTTTCGTCCACACACGTGTATATTCTTGGCAGTGTCAGCCAGGTTGCCGACATCAATGGAACGTTACTGCGCGCCTTCAGTTCGCCATCAGTTTTCGTTGCGCGATTTGCCGAGGGAGATGGAACAACTATTGAAGCGAAGCAAATTGGGAAAATGTCGGGGCCAGCGATCATTATTCCGAACGATGTGAGCGTCAACTCTACTTCGATGATTGTGACAGGGATTTTCAAAACTGCCCAAACCGATTTCAATTTTTCTAATCCTTCCCTCCCGATGCTACTCGACCCGCTCGATCCGGTCAATGGTTCCTCATTCATCGCGAAGTATCCGCTCGGTCAGCCTGCACAGCTTCCTGTCGTGAAGCGTGTCGGATACCAGGCTTCATTCCGATCTATTGCAGCCGATGACAACGCCATTGCGATCGCAGGACAGCTTACGGGCAGTGTCGACTTCAATGCGGGTGCTCCGACTGTCATTCGCACTTCGGTAGGCGCAACTTCATCTTTTATTGCGCGCTACGCTACGTCTACACTCACCGCTACCATGGCTTCTGTTGCCGGGTCTCCTACAAGCGCGGATGACCTCGGAAGCAAAGTGCGCACTGATGGGAACGGTAATGTGTACGTAGCCGGAAATTTCAGATCGTACGATCTCACAGTAGGTACCACGCACCTGATCAACCAGGGAGGGCAAGATGCCTTCATCGCGAAAATGAATTCATCGGGAGTCGTGCAGTGGGTAAAACAGATCGGTGGTCCATCAGACGATTATATCCAGGACCTGATGGTAACGACTACTACAATCGGTGCGACCGGATACTTTTACGGAACGACAGAGTTCAACATTGGTGGAACATCATCGCAAAAGACAAGCGCAGGTGATGCAGATATTTTTCTTTCGCAATACGATGTTACCACAGGCAACCTGGTGTGGGTAAAATCTTTCGGAGGATTTGGAGCGGATAAAGGCAACGCAGTACAAGTGGCTACCAATGGAATATATATTGGCGGATCGTTCAACAGCACCGCGAACTTCAATGACAGTGGAACGCCATTCAATCTTTCAAGCGCAGGCTTTACAGATTGCTTCATTGGCAAATACAATCTTTCTACTGGCGATATGATCTGGGCGATTCGCGATGGAGGCGCAGCTGATGATGCCGTGAACGATCTTGTCGATGATGGAATTTCTGTATATGCGACAGGCTACACCTACACTTCAAACTCACGACTTTTTGTTGCGAAATATTCGGGCGCTGACGGAACAACGACCTTCTTCAACACCAGTGCCGGAACCGGAAGCGCTGCCGGAATTGGAATAGGACTTCGCGGACCGCTCATTGCGTTTGTCGGAAATTATTCGGGCAACATCACTTATCCTTCCGCTGGTTTTGGTAACGCAGTGGCTAACTCGGTATCCTCGACCAGCGATGTAGTCTACACCGAGATGGATTTGAACAACGGTAAAGCACTCGCAGCTGCGCTTTTGTCTTTCGGTGGCACGGGACAAGAATATGCAACCGACTTGTTCTGCACCGGAGGTGACACCTATGTAACCGGCACATTCACGGCCGCGATCAATGGCGGTGTGGCACCAACCGGACTGACGAACCCCACAGGCAATCAAGCATGCTTCCTGTTTCGCGCGCACGGACCGATGATCGCCTATGCAACAGCAAAATACGGAATCAATGGCCAGACTGCCGGAACAGGTATCACGGCAGATAACACCGACATTTATCTCACGGGACATTTCAACAATCAGATCGTGTTGCCATCAGGGACACGATCAACTACGGGTTTGAATGACATCTTTATCGGGAGATTCGATGCGAGACTCACGCAAACCATCAACTTCAATCCGATCGGAACGACTTTGACATGTCCGATCCCTACAGCAGGTTTGCTTAACGCGACATCAACGTCAGGTGCGCCTGTGACCTACGCGAGCTCAGACACTGGTATCGCAACCATCACAGGCACAATAATCACAGGAGTTGCAGCTGGCACTTTCAACGTCATCGCAGATCAGTCAGGAAGTCCATGGTTCTATCCGGCAACTCCTGTATCGAAACCCTTTACGGTGAATCGCGGAACGCCAAACATTGTCATGGCGCCAATTCCTCCGAAAGTATTTGGTGATGCACCATTCCCTGTGTCGGTGTCATCAAATTCTACGGGGCAGATATTGTTCTCGAGCACGAACACGCAAGTCGCTACGGTAACACCTAATCCACCTGCAATTGCAACCATCGTTGGTGGTGGTTCAACAAACATCGTGGCGTTCCAGGCAATGGATGGATGCTATAACAGCGGATCGAGATCTGCCGTGCTCAATGTGGCAAAGGCGAATCCGGTCATCAGCTTTACATCGGCAAACACGGGAGTCTACTACGCAGATCCCATGATGAGTGTGAGTACCGGAGGGTCTACAGGAGCAGTGACCTATTCGGTTGTCAATGGTACAGGTGCTGCTACGGTTTCAGGCAACGTGCTTCAACTTCGTGGCGTGGGCGATGTGACGGTAACCGCATCTGTGGCAACAGACAACAACTACACTGCCGCAAGCACATCGCAGGTGTTCACCATTACGAAGGCACCGCTCTCGGCCTCGGCAAACAATCAGACGAAGATCTACGGTGACGCGAATCCAACGCTGACGATCGCGTACACAGGATTTTTCGGAACCGATAATGAAACGTTATTCGGAACTTTGCCAATCGCGCAAACGTCAGCTGTACTCTGTAGCGGTGTTGCAAGCTATCCGATCACCATAACGCCCGGAAGCGCACTTGCGAACTACAACGTTACCTATGCAGATGGAACACTCAGCGTGACGCCAGCAGACGTCACCGTAACTGCAAATAATAAGACAAAAATTTATGGAACTGCCAATCCTACACTGACGCTTACTTACACTTCGAAATGCGGTGACGACTTCGATGTGCTGCCCACAGCAACAACTACAGCGGTGACATCGAGCCCGGTAGGCATTTATCCGATCACTGTGAATCCCGGGTCGGATCCATTCTACACAACTACACCGGGAGCAGGTCAACTTACGATTGTGAAAGCAGACCAGATCATCACTTTCAACAGCCTTCCGTTGAAAACCTATAACGACCCATCTTTCAACCTGAGCTCATCATCAACGTCAGGGCTACCCATAACGTATAGCAGCTCGAACACCGCGGTTGCAACGGTGTTGGGAAATACAGTCACTATTGTTGGTGCGGGTACAACAACGATCACCGCATCACAACCAGGAGATGGCAACTACAACGCAGCGATCCCTGTCGATCAGACGTTGACCGTGAATAAGGCGAGCCAGACGATTTCATTCAACGCACTTCCTGATAAAGTTTACGGAGCTTCTCCCTTTCAATTAAGCGCAACAGCCTCAACAGGATTAGCAGTTACTTTTTCGAGTTCGAACACCAACGTGATAGGCATTTCAAATGGTAATACTGCGGTTGTTGCCGGAGCAGGAACATCCACGATTACAGCTTCCCAGGCGGGCAACGCAAACTACCTTGCTGCCTCCACGAGCCAACCTCAAAATGTTCTGAAAGCTGCGCAGTCCATCACATTTTCACCGATCCCGCCAAAGACTTATGGAAATCCACCATTCACTCCGTCAGTTAGCACGACTTCAGGTTTAGCGGTGACACTCACCAGCTCGAATACAGCAGTGGCGACCATCTCGGGTAGCAACATTGTGATTGTGGGTGCCGGTACTTCGAACATAACTGCATCACAGTCGGGAAACGCAAACTACCTGGCCGCAACACCTGCACTTCAGCCGCTCACGGTTAACAAGGCAGATCAAACCATAAACTTTCCTACCCTACCCGGTGTGACTTATGGCGCAACGAATCAGGTGACCCTGGGTGCGACATCGAGTTCTGGTTTACCAATCACATACACCAGTTCGAATCCTGCGGTTGCAACAGTATCTGGAAACACGCTCACGATTGTTGGTGCTGGCACAGCTACCATCACCGCCTCGCAAGCTGGGAATTCGAACTATAATCCTGCGTCTGCATCTCAACCGCTGACCGTGAACAAAGGCAATCAAACTGTAACCTTCAATCCGCTGTCTCCGGTAACTTATGGAACAGTTACGCAGTTCACGCTGTCTGCATCTGCTTCGACAGGTTTGCCGATTACGTTCAGCAGTTCGAATACAGCGGTTGCCACCATCTCGGGAAATATTTTGAATGTTGTTGGTGCTGGTACCACCACCATTACGGCATCGCAAGCTGGAAATTCAAACTACAATCCTGGCTCGGCCAGTCAGCCATTCACAGTGAATAAAGGAAGTCAAACTATTTCATTTACGGCCATTGGAACGATGTGCGTGCCTGCGAGTAAAACGCTGAATGCCACATCGTCTGTAGGTTTGCCCATCACGTTTTCGTCATCCAATACTTCAGTTGCAAGTGTTTCGGGCACAACGATCACGGCTGTTGCAGCAGGAACGGCTACTATCACGGCAACACAAGCAGGAAATGCAAACTATAATTCCGCGACAGTTACGCAACCGGTGACAGTTTCTCAACCTCCGGCAACACTCGCAGGAAACGGCTCGAATGCATTCTGCGCGGGCGGAAGTGTCCGTCTTACAGCAAACACGGGATCGGGGCTGAGTTACCAGTGGGAGAGAGATGGCTCGGTTATTCCAGGATCGCAATACTTTCTTGACGTGTCAATCGCGGGCAAGTACACGGTTGTAGTTACCAATACCGATGCATGTTCAAACCGGAGCAATGCGATCGATGTAAAGAACGGAACTTCGGCAGTTACGCTTTCTCCGACTTCCGCGACAGTATGTCCGGGTTCTTCTATCTTTATTACTTCGTCATTTATAACGGTGCCGACAAATTATCAGTGGAAACGAAACGGTACTGTGTTGTCGGGAAAAACTTCCGATTACCTGGAAGTGACCATGGGTGGCGCGTATACCGTTACCACGACAACAACGTATGGTTGCGTTTACACCTCCTCTCCTTCAAATATCACCTTCAGTTCATCGGCTTGTTATCCCTGTGATGCGATGATGAGCGGCTCCTCAACCAAGGGCTCAAAGAACGTGACGAATAATATTATTTACCCTTGTGATCCGATGACGGCCGCCAGCACGGAAGCGTATCCGAATCCGGCCGACAGGGAGATCAACGTTCAGCTTGCAGACGCAACCGAAACACAACTTCCAGTGAAGGTGTTCAACCAGATCGGTGTGCTAGTTGCCACTTCGAAGGTTGGCGCAGGAGAAAGCTCCATTAAACTCGATACGAGTGACTATCCGGACGGATTTTATAATATCCAGATAGAAACTGGTGAGGGGAAAATTGTGAACCGAAGAGTTGTGGTAAAACATTAGTTTGATTCGTTAGAAATTCAGAGGAGAAATTTCGAAAGGGGTTTCTCCTTTTTTTATGATGCGCGATGAGTCGTCCAAACTCAGAGACCGTCCGCCTCCGCGGTAAAAAAATAGTCGGACGGAGCTCAAACCACCGAGTCGTTCCCTAACATAGGAATGACCGAGCAAGCCGAATTCAAATGTGCCAATATGCCAATGTGCCAATGGTGGCCCTGCAGTAAAAAAATAGTCGCACGGAGCTCGAACCATCGAGCCGTTCCCATACTTCATTTAGCCCTTAGCGCTAAGCCGTTCACTTACTCAGTTTTACTACTTGAGTTTTTTCTTTTTTTATATTTGCCCACAAAAAAAAAATCCACCACATGCGCATTCTGTTGTCAGGCCTTGGCCTTGTTATCTCTTTGTCAGTATTCTCGCAAAAATTTTCTCCCTTTTACAAAATTCGTACGAGTACCCGGGCATGGAATATCCACGCTGTGGTTGCGGGGAATGGAAACATGCTCATCTATGGTGAGTTCGCCTATATAAACGGGAGCTACCACGGTCGCCTGCTGTGCGTGAACAGCGCGGGCGAAATTGTTCCTGCCTTCCAGCCTGTGTATGCAGACGGTTATATCGATCATGTTGTGGTGCAGCCCGACAAAAAAATTCTCATCAGCGGTGACTTCACTGAGATCAATGGCAATCCGGTCAACCAACCTGTAAGGCTGAATGAAGATGGTAGTGTCGACAATACATTTTCATCGACTTTAACCGGTCGCGTATATGATATGGCGGTGCAGCACACAGGTAAGGTCATTATCAGCCACGAAGGCACATTAAAAAGACTCAACTCGAACGGAACATCAGACGGAACGTTCGTTCAAAAGTTTACAGGTATTTCAAATTTACCGATTGCCATCGGAACGAATGATGAGGTATTCTCCATTGCCTTCCAATATAGTCCATATACTTACCAGGCGATCAAGCTTTCCAGCGATGGCACCGAAGATGCAGCCTACTCCAGTGGTGAAGGCACGAAGGGAGATCAGATCTTTGCGTTAGCGCTACAGCCCGATGGAAAAGTGCTGATCGGTTGCTCGTCCTACAATGGATCCGCCTCGAAAGGAATTGTGCGACTCATGCCCGATGGGAGTGTAGACCAGACATTCAACGCAGGTCAAAACATTAGTGGAACGATTTTGTCTATTGTGCTTCGTAACGATAAGATCCTTATCGCTGGATACTTTAACACGTACAATAATTTGCCAGCGAGTCTAATCCAACTGAATTCCGATGGCGGTTTGTCTCGTGTGCTGGCAACTGTTTCCACGGGAATGAGCAATGCAACAGACGGGTTCATTTATTCAATCATGGCCGATGGCAGCAAGATCACTGCGCTCGGCACCTTTGAGAAAGTCAACAGTATAGCTATGCCCAACCTTTTCAGGATTGATGCTGATGCCCCCGACAACACTTTCGATCCGGCACTGAAAGGAATTTCGCTTGCATCAAGTCGTAACTACTTATACTTATCGGTAGACAGCAAGAGACGTGCTGTACTCGGATCCGCCACATCGCTTGACATCAAAGGAATTTTTTCAGACAACAAATTGATTCCTGGCCACGTCATGCGGGTAAACGCGCTCGGGGTTCCCGATGCTACTTTAAACATTCCACTCTTATCCGATCAAACAACCTTATTCTGTCAAACATTTCAAAAAGACGACAAGCTGGTTGTAAGCGGTCGTCTCCCCGGCCAAACCCAACGTTTCAACACAGATGCCACGATTGATGGAATATTTGCCGTTGGAATGTTTACCAACTCGTTCGATTACCAGATCCCGCCCACGGTCGTTACACAGATCGGAAGTCTTTTATACTTTGGAGGCTCGTTTTCGAAATACAATCAGACAGCCACAAATTGCGTGGCCGCTGTAGATCTCAATGGAAACCTTGTGAAGACATTCACCGGATTACCAGAGACCAGCAGTGTTTACCAGATCGAAGCGCAAGGCGATAAGATCTTGTTACGTGGCTACTTTGAGCTGCGTAATGGAAATTTTGGAATTATAAGATTTAACCAGGATGGCTCACTTGACAACACTTTCAACATGCTTGCCACGAACACAATCCCTCAGAGTATGGCCGTGGATGAAAACCACCGGATCTATGTGAGTGGATATGGTAACGTGATTGGCGGTGTCTGGAGTCCACTGGTGCGATTACTGCCGGATGGGACGCTTGATCCAACGTTCGATATGACTGGTAAGTTCGAGCCCGGAACTGGGGTGTTTGCAATCCGGAGTGTGGGTGCTGGCAAAATTGCTATCGGTGGTTCGTTCCAGTCATTCGCAGGCGCATCTGCTCCCGCGATTGCATTTTTGAATGCAGATGGAACTGCTATCAATTGGCAAAATACGCTGGGCAAAGGTTCTGAAGTTTACCGCATGGAGTATCGGGATGGCATGCTTTACATGACGGGAAATTTTTTCAATGCCGATCATACCGATGCCTTTGGATTGACAAAGGTGCTTGTAAACAATGTGTTTTATCCTATCGAACCACAAACGCTGACCGCTACCGTGGAAGGCGATGGCGAATTGAAGCTTACGTGGTCAGATGCATCCAATGACGAGCTCGCATTTGTAGTCGAGCGGAGTTCCGGCACAGATGTCAATTTCACTGCGATCGATACACTTGAGGCAAACACAACGTCCTTCACCGAGCACATCGAACGTAACATTGCGTATCGCTATCGTGTTAATTCCTTCAATGAAGCGGGGTTTTCTCCTCACAGCGAAACCGCTTCTGTCACCTGGACGCCTGCACCTCTGGGTGAACTGGTATTGGATGCGATTAACAACGGTCTAAACGCGAAGCTGACCTGGAGTCCAAATGTCAAATACCACGATGGATTCAAGGTCTACCGAGCATCGACTGCATCGGGACCTTTTGATCTGCTCGAGACCGCACCTGCCATCATGAATTCATACACTGACGACCTTGCTCCGGGAGAAACACAGGTCTATCGCATTGTTGCGTTCAATGAATTTGGAACAATTGAGTCGAATGTCGTTTCGGTAGTGATCACCGGATTGTCATCAAACGAACAATCTCTTCGCGTTTTTCCAAATCCTTCAACCGATATGATCATGCTTTCAGGTATTGAAGGTGTGGAATTGGAGAGTCTGCAGCTCCAGGCTGTCGATGGCCGTGCACAAAAGATGATCTTGGAAAAAATTTCTGCTGATGAAGCCCGCGTTGATGTTACGCAATTGAGCAAGGGACTGTATGTTCTTTCATACAACCGCGAGGGCAAGCGTTTCCAGGCGAAGGTGGTGAAGAAGTAGAATCCATTTTTTTTCTTGGAGGCGATGCTGAATACAAATGTGCAAATGTGCCGATGTGCCAATGGAGGA
>CBHROW010000184.1:0-10580 GCA_966080355.1 uncultured Chryseosolibacter sp. | reverse complement strand
TAAACCCGGAAAGTGAAATGATCAGTAAGCGGTTACCACCACGGGCATTGATGAGGTTCTTCCGATGGTACTGTCATCGCGACCTGGTCGACCATATCGAAGGCGATCTGCTCGAGGAGTATCAGTTGCGATTACACAGTTTCGGAAAGGCCCGGGCGGACCTGCGTTTCATGATCGATGTGATCCTTTTATTCCGGCCCGACATCATCCGATCACCCGAAAGACCAAAACATATCAACACACTCGCTATGTATAAAAATTACTTTACTGTCGGCTGGAGGAATCTGCTGCGCAATCGCGGCTATTCATTGATCAATATCGGTGGACTTGCTATCGGAATGACGGTTGCCATGTTGAATGGTCTATGGATTTGGGATGAGCTTTCATTCAACACGCATTTCAAGAAATATGATCGCCTTGCGCTAGTGAGTGAGATTGGTATCGATCACGATACACAGTTCACGAGTGTTTCGATGACCTATCCGCTTGCTACCTCGCTGATGGAGGATTACAAAGGCAATTTTGAGAACATCTCACGTTCATCATGGGAATCTGAGGCCATCATGGCTGCAGGCGACAAGAAGCTGAGCGCGCTCGGACTGTATACCGATAGTTCGATGCCTGACATCTTAACACTCGACATGACATCGGGCACGCGGGCCGGCCTGGCAAGCGGGCAATCCGTGCTTCTTTCTGCATCACTGGCAAAAGCTCTTTTTGGGTACGATGACGCCCAGGGGAAGACGATCCGCATCAACAATCAACTTGACGCGACAGTTACCGGTGTGTACCAGGATCTTCCCCGCAACACGCGCTTTGCCGGTATCAAATTCTTTGGTTCATGGGACCTTTGGCTCACGGAGCAACCCTGGATCGAGCAGCGCGCACTGAATGACTGGCGAAATCATTTTTTACAGATCTATGTAGAGTTGCCTGATGGCTTATCGTTCGAAGATGCAGCCGTGCGTGTAGGCCCAGCGTTGAAGTTTGACCCTGCTGATCAGGAACGTGCAGCCCAAGGAAAGAACAGACTTGGCTTGTATCCGATGAGTCGATGGCATTTGCATGGATTCTCGCGTGGCAGGCCTGACGAAAGCGCGTTAACGATGGTAAAACTTGTTGGTGCGATTGGGATGTTCATTCTGCTCCTGGCCTGCATCAATTTCATGAACCTCAGCACGGCACGATCGGAAAGGCGTGCGAAAGAAGTCGGTATACGAAAAACCATCGGCTCGGTGCGAAGCCAGTTGATCAGTCAGTTCTTCAGCGAGTCGTTTCTTGTCGTATGCCTCGCTTTTGTTGCTTCACTTTTCTTGACATGGATTTGCGTGCCAGCTTTCAATCAGCTCTCATGGAAAGACATCGTCATGCCATGGACGAATATTTATTTCTGGGGCGCAAGTTTCTTTTTTTGCATCGTCACCAGTGTGATAGCAGGAAGTTATCCCGCACTGTATCTGTCTTCATTCATTCCTATTAAAACTTTGAAGGGAACGTTTCGTGCAGGGCGTTTTGCAGCGGCTCCCCGCAAAGTATTGGTCGTGACGCAATTTTCAATTTCCGTTGTCCTGATCATCAGTACAGCCGTGATCTATCAGCAGATCCAGTTTGCCAAGGATCGCCCGGTCGGATATAATCGCGATAACCTGTTGATGATTCCCAAGAAGACTCCGGATTTCTATGGAAAATACAATGTGCTGCGCGCAGAGCTGTTGCGAACCGGGGTAGTAGAAGAAGTTTCGGAATCGATGGGAGCGGTTACGCAAGTGGTGTCGGGTAATAATGGTTGGGAGTGGAAAGGGAAAGACCCGAACTACGATGAAAGTTTTGTGACCCATGCGGTTTCGCACACGCATGGAAGAACCGTAGGCTGGCAGTTTGTGGCTGGGCATGACTTCTCAATTGACAATGCGGGCGACTCAACCGGTTTGATCATCAATGAATCAACTGCCCGGATCATGGGATTGAAAGACCCGGTCGGAGAACCGGTGACGTGGAAGTGGTGGGCGGATGGCAGGGTGCTTGACTATAAGATCATTGGTGTGATTAAAGATTTTGTGATGGACTCGCCATACGCAACAACGTCTCCGGCCGTATTTTATTTGAAAGGTTTTAACGGTAAACCTAATTGGATCAACATTCGGGTGAAACCCAACAGCAGCATGAGTATTGCCATACCGAAGATCGAGCGCGTATTCAGGAACCTGATTCCCGCAGCGCCATTCGAGTATAAATTTGTGGATGAAGAATACGCATTGAAATTTGCCGCGGAAGAGCGGATCGGAACGCTGGCCTCTGTTTTCGCAGCGCTTGCTATTTTTATCAGCTGCCTGGGATTGTTTGGATTGGCTTCTTTTGTCGCGGAGCAACGAACCAAGGAGATCGGTATCAGAAAGGTCCTTGGCGCAACCGTGAGCGCGATCTGGCAAATGCTTTCGAAAGATTTCGTTTTGCTCGTATTGATCTCGTGCGCAATATCGGTCCCTATCGCGTGGTACGTCATGTCATCGTGGCTGGAGAACTACAACTATCGCATTGAGCTCTCGTGGTGGACGTTCCTTCTCACTTGTTCGGTTGCGATCCTGATCACGCTGCTGACAGTAAGTGTTCAGGCGATCAAGGCAGGGATAACAAATCCCGTAAAGAGTTTGCGAACAGAATGACCGCGGGTTGATTTTACGTGGACGTTCCGATCAGTCATCCGGAGACTTTTTGCAAAAAGAAACGCGTCATTACGCTCACACCTGTAGCCCTTTCTTTTGTGCTGCAATCGAGACGGATTTTACTCGACTCCGCGCTTCTTAGGTTCCCGCGGTTTCGAGCCCACGCGATCCCGCGCTTTCGTCATCGCGCGCTTTAATGGATTTTGTTTTTCCTGATCGATACTATTTTTTTCACTCAGAAGTATAGCCCAGGGTTTCAACGTGTCTACACGTTCAAAGATAACTTTCAGCAGCGCAAGGCCAGGCACTGCGAGGAACATTCCGGGTATTCCACAGAGCGCTCCACCGATCACAACGGCTAGGATAAGCGCAAGGGCATTGATCTTGATCTTACTGCCGACAATGAATGGCATCAGTACGTTGTTATCAAGCACTTGAACCGCTGCAAGCACGCCCGCCACCCACAGCACGTTGAAGGAGGGATCGGACGAGATGAGCGTCACCAGTACGCAAAGTATGTTCGCGATAAGCATGCCGATGTAGGGAACGATGTTAAGCAAAGCCGACATTAAGGCGAGAAAGATTGGATACTTGATTCCGAGAATTAAAAAACCGGTAGAATTGAGTATGAATACGATCGAAGTTTCAATAGCGAGCCCGAGTATATATTGCTTGGAGATGTCTTGCGCTTCGTAAAGAATTTCGGCCACTTTGTTGGCTTCACCTTTTTTAAATACCTCAGTCAGAAAGGATATGATGAGGTCCTTATTGTAAATGAGCAAAAAGGTGTAGACAGGAAGAAAGATAAAATAGGAGATCAGGCCGGTAACTGTCAGGAAGGTTTGCGCCATCAACCCCGATCCGTTCTGGCTGGTGATCTTCTGTGTTGTCTCGTTCAGGTAACGCGTCTGTTCCCGCACCCCGATGTTAAAGTTCTCATGGACCCACTGTTTAATATGCAGCGATACCTCGGCTAAACGTTTTTTCAAAATTGGTACGTCATCAACAAAAGCTCCGATTTGCATCGACAGGAAATACATGACCGCGAAAATTATTCCCATCGACAACAAAAGACACGCTAAAGTCGCTATCACCCGGTTGATCCTGAATCGCTCCAGAAACCCTACCATCGGATTCAAAACCATCGAGAGCAGGATGGCGAAGAAAAAGGGAATGAGAATTCCACTTCCGAAGTAAAGACCCGTCAGGATCAACGCGATCGTGATCAGGTTCATACTGATTTTCAAATAGGCCGGATTTTTCTCTTCTGCGATCATGTAACCGAAGCAGGTGAAAATGCTATGCCACGATATCTGGCAACGTGGGAATCGTTTTTTTAACACATGTTAATAAAAAACGAATCGATGGACGGCCTCGAAGGCATTTTTACAACCGAAGGACTTGTCAGCCTGCTCACGCTGACGTTTTTGGAGATCGTTCTCGGGATCGACAATATCGTATTCATTTCGATCACCGCGGGTAGACTTCCGCGCAACCAGCAGTCGACAGCCAGGAACATCGGGCTTGGATTGGCGCTTATCGTGAGAATTGGTTTGTTACTCACCGTCAGCTGGATCATCGGGCTCAGACATCCGGTTTTCACCATCAATGATTTTGCTTTAAGCTATCGCGACCTCATCCTGATTGCAGGCGGATTATTCCTTCTTGCCAAAAGCACCTCCGAGATCCACGCCCGGCTTGAAGGTGGAGAGGAGGAGCGGGATAGAGGCAAAGTGCTCAGCCTTCGCGGTGCGATCATCCAGATCGTGCTGCTCGACATCGTATTCTCTTTCGATTCGATCCTCACTGCAGTCGGCCTCGTGGAAAATGTACTCATCATTATCATTGCTATCGTACTCTCACTTGCCGTGATGCTCGCTTTTTCAAAGAAGATCAGCGATTTCATCAACCAACATCCAGCTATGAAGTTGCTCGCTGTATCGTTCCTGATGATGATTGGGCTCGTGCTGGTGGTTGATGGACTCCATATACATGTGCCGAAAGGCTACATCTATTTCGCGATGGCCTTCGCGCTTGCTGTCGAGCTGCTGAACATGAAGATCAGAAAAAATCAGTCGAAGGTGAAACTTCATGATCCCTCGAAAAAAATCAAAGAGTAAAAAATAACAACAATAAAATGAAAAACTTAATTGTACGATTATCGATGTTCCTGGTGTTCACGATGACTTTGTCAAGCTGTGAGGTTATCGGTGATATTTTTAGTGCTGGTGTCTACACCGGAATCTTTGTAGTGGTAATAGTTATTGTCATTATCATTTGGCTCATCGCAAAAATGGGAAAACGCGGATAATGGGGACGTGACTACACATTGGAACCCTCTTTCTGAAGCGACTGTATCGTGACACATCTGTTAAAAAATGCAATTGTTAACTTCAATTCATTTCGTGTCATTCAGGCGCTATAATTTTCCAACTGCCTTGTCAACGGCCGAGTTGCCGCTTGAATCGATATCAGTTAAACACAAACGATATGCAAACAGATCAGACATTATCATCAGAATTGAGTGGCGCTACCACGGCACTACCACCCGCAAGTGGATCAAGTACTATCAACCTGGCACCATCGGAGCGCGTGGTTTCAGCTTTCGGAGGGGCAGCCCTCTCTGTGATCGGACTTCGTAACCTTGGCACACTCAGCGGCATTACATTGTTTCTTGGCGGAAGTTATCTGCTCGCACGCGGACTTTCGGGTTATTGCGCCATTACCAATTTTATGGAAAATCGCGGGGTTTCCAGAAACGCATCGGGTATGGAGGCGAACATGACGTTTACGATCAATTCACCGAAGTCTGAAGTGTATGCGTTCTGGAGAAAACTTGAAAATCTTCCACGCTTTATGCAGCACCTCGAAAGTGTGGAGGAACTTGACGACAAGCGATCGACATGGACCGCGAAAGTGCCTGGAGGGATCGGCAAGGTTTCATGGAATGCAGAGATACAGGAAGATATCAGTGGTGAACGTATCAGCTGGTGCTCACTTCCAGGTTCAACGATCGATAATGCGGGCGAAGTTTTATTCAAAGACGCATCGGGCGGAAGTGGTACGGAGATCACGGTAAAAATGTCGTATCGTTTGCCGGGCGGAGATCTGGGAAGTGTCGCTGCGAAACTTTTTAATCCTGCCGTTGAAAAGATGATGCGCGAAGATATTAAGAGCTTTAAGCGATTGATCGAAAACGGTTCAACGCCTACACCTGGCGAAGGCAGAAGCAGCCAGAGTCCGTCAACGGATAGAGACAGACAACATGAGTATTCTGTTTCCGGCTATTGATTTACAATTTCTGATTTCTGATTTCTGATTTTCGGATTCAATCAGAAATCAGAAATTCAAAATCTGAGCATGGACACTAGATTCTGGCCTGATACGTATACAACTCGAAGTATCTTCCTTTCTTTTCGATCAGCGTTTCATGCGTGCCTTGCTCGGCAATCTGACCTTGTTCGATGACAAGAATTTGATCAGCCTGCCGTATGGTACTCAACCGGTGCGCGATCACAAACGTGGTTCGACCTTTCATCAGTTGCTTCAAACTTTCCTGGATATAAGATTCACTCTCCGTATCGAGATTTGAGGTGGCTTCGTCAAGAATGAGAACTTTTGGATTAGCGAGAATCGCTCTTGCTATTGCCACACGTTGTCTTTGCCCTCCGGATAGTTTTACTCCGCGTTCTCCTATCACTGTTTCAAGTCCCAGTTCAAAGCGGTCGGTGAATTCATTGACATGCGCAGCTTGCACCGCGTTGAGTAACTCAGCCTCTGTTGCATTGGGTCTTGGGAATAGAATATTTTCGCGGATCGTTCCCTCGAATAAAAAATCATCCTGTAACACAACACCGAGTTGGCTTCGATAACTTTCGAGATTGACCTTGGAAAGATCCTGCCCGTCCACGATGACCTGACCTTTATTAGGAGTAAGAAATGAAGCGGCCAACCCAGCGATCGTTGTCTTTCCCGAACCTGAAGTTCCGACAAGCGCTGTTACCGTGCCAGCAGGCGCTTTGAAACTGATGTCGCGGAGCACGTCTTTATTTTCTTCGTAAGCGAATCCGACATTGTCGAAGCTGATATCGCCTTTGATCGGACCTATCTTGATGGTGCGGTCGATGCCATTGTCTTCAGGCTCCATGTTCATGATCTCTTCAGTGCGGTCAAGGCCGGCAAAAGATTCTGTGAACTGACTGCTGATATTGCTCATCTGGAGAATAGGAGCGATCATGAAACCCAGAAAGAACGTGTACGATACAAAATCGCCCAGCGTCATTTCATTGTTGATCATCATGTAGCTGCCAATGCCCATGATACCGGTTGTGGCCAGACCCAAAAGTAAAGTCGCGGAACTTGTAACAACACTGGTTGCGGTCAGGCTTTTCTTCACGTTGAGGAATAACTTTTCCACACCTTTTTCAAAAGTGCGGATCTCTTGCTGTTCAGCGTTAAAACCTTTGATCACACGAATACCATTGAGCGTTTCTGTCAACCTGCCTGTTACTTCAGCATTCAATGCGCCTCGTTCCCTGAAGATCGGCCTTATGGACGAAAAAGCTTTTAGCGAGATCACGCCAAAGATCAGCACCGGCACAAGTACATATAAGGTCATCATCGGACTAATCTTGATCAACACGATCAGGCATATGACGGAGGTAAGAATTCCACCCACCATTTGAACCAGTCCGGTGCCGACAAGGTTTCGTACCCCTTCCACGTCTGTCATAATACGTGATACCAGCGCTCCGGATTTTGTGTTGTCGAAGAACCGCGTAGGGAGCTGAAGTATTTTCTTTTGCACCTGGGCACGCAAAACCGAGATCAGGTGCTGGGCTTCAACACTCAATAACTTTGTGAGCAGAAACGAGGTAATGGCCTGAACTACAATTGCCGCTACGGCCACGATGACGATGAGCCTGAATTTGTCCAGGTCGTGATCTACGACCACATCATCCATCAGGTATTTCGTTGCTCCCGGCAATATCAATCCAGAGAGCCGGCTGATGACGATGAGAATGAGTCCGATGAAGATGAGCTTTTTCCGGGGCCACACGATCGTTTTAAAAACGTGGCCGATGCTAACGCGAGATTTTTTCATGAAGAAGTAAAATTACAGCCGATTGGTAGTGGTTCAGACGCAACCGGCAATTAAATATTGTAAAACTTTGCCGGTTTTCTTGTTATTCTTTCGGGTATTGAAATTTTAGGGAGTGTCGTAATTCAACAGTTTAACCAAAAGGTAAGGAGGTATTATGAATACGTTTGAGAAATCATACGAGGTAGACAACAGGACCGGCAGCAACCAGGAAGGTCCCGATGCAAACCGACCGTTGGAGAGACTTACTGCAACGTCTATTATTGGCGACAAGGTAGAGAGTCCATCGGGTGATGACCTTGGCACGATCGATAACCTGATGATCAACGTTCATAGTGGCCGCATCGAATATGCAGTCATAGAATTTGGATCATTTTTGGGAATAGGAGGAAAGCTGTTCGCCATTCCGTTCGAGCAACTTCGCGTATCTCCGGGGCGACATGTTTTTATAGTCGATAGAGACAAGGACTATCTCCGGATGTCTCCGGGCTTTGACAAAAATCATTGGCCGGACACAAACGATCATACATATTATGGTGACGTTGATTCTTATTGGGGCTACACGGCCGTGCCCTAAGTGAATTTGCCGGGTGTCTTAAATGACGCCCGGCAATTTTAATTGATCGTGTAACCGCATCCGAAATGCATTCATCGCTGTTTGCCCGAGTTTTTCTGTCAGGCGATGGTTGACAGCTGCCCCCACCGCAGCTCCGATGCCTGGAACGAGTTGCAGGAATTTTGCAATGTCTATATAGTCACGGTATTCCAATTGAAAATTACGCCAGTCGAAGTCATTGATGTTATCGGGCAATTCATTGGCGTATCGCTCCCAGTGTTCGAGAATATCAAATACCTTAATTCTGTTCGCTGGACTTGAAAACGTGATTTCGAAAACGTGAAGTAAAAAAATCCGCTCTTTGTATTCGCTTACATTCCTCCCATAGATGGACGCTATTTCAAAAAGCATTTTCATTTTGATGGTGAGCCATAAAGGAAAATCGGCAAGTCCCAGAAGAATTCCGCCAGCTCCTGTAATCGCGCCTTCTGCAGTGGCAGCGTTGCGATAGAATGTTATCCGTTTTCGAACCAGCAATTCGCGCGTTTGCAGATCCAGGTTCGTCACTGGACTGGGCGAGGTGAGCTCGGAACCCAGGCACACCGCTCGCGTCATTTGTTTGATCGCGTTTGTAATGAAAAGCTGGATTTTTTCAGGGATGATGTTATTGATCTTCGTTTGGAGTTTTTTGGTAAGGATAGCTGTCATTGTGGGCCCGCGCTGCATTTTACGCTTCCAGGTCATCATTTCAGCAAGCACCACATCCTCGTAACCCATGATCAATTTTCTCTGATGTTGTTGAAAGATTTTTTCGACACTTTTTCACCCGCCAGTGTTAGTTGGACTAACCGACTATACGAAGGAACAGATTTTTACGTTCTGAGGGGCAGAAAGAAAAATTATGCCGGAGAACACGAGGCGAGTCCTGAAACAATTTTTCACCCGACCTGATTTTTGGAGAAGTGTTTTGCGAATTACTGGCTTTGTCATTTGCGCTGTTGTCGCAATGACGTTTGCGTTCATTTTTTTGGTGTGGATTGGTTTGTTTGGCAAACTTCCCGGCAAAGACGAACTCCGGAAGATCAACCACCCGATCGCAAGTGAAGTCTACAGCGCTGACAGCGTTTTGTTGGGAAGATATTATTTGCAGGATCGCACCCCTGTTGAGCCGGAAGAAATTCCCGAGTCATTAAAGCACGCACTGATCGCCACCGAAGACGCCAGGTTTTACGAGCATCACGGTGTCGACTATCGAAGTTTATTCCGCGTATTTTTCAAAAGCATCCTGCTGCAAGATGAAGGCTCCGGGGGAGGCAGCACGCTGACGCAACAGCTCGCTAAAAATTTATATCCCAGAAAGTCACACGGTTTTTTGACCTTGCCCGTAAATAAAGTGCGCGAGTTCATCATTGCCGGGCGCCTCGAACGAGCGTATTCAAAAGACGATATCCTTGTATTGTACCTGAATACCATTCCATTCGGTGATAACACATTCGGCATTAAAACTGCGGCCGATAGATTTTTTTCGACACGTGTCAGAGATCTTTCCATAGAACAATCGGCCGTACTCGTGGGTATGTTGAAAGCCACTCATTATTATAATCCAAGGTTGTTTCCTGCTCGCGCCCTGCAGCGGAGAAATATCGTGATCAGCCAGATGGAAAAGTATGGTTACATCAATGCTGGGCAAAGGGACCGGTTTCTCCGCACACCCCTGACGTTAAAATACAACCCTACGGATTACAATGCCGGACTTGCACCATATTTCCGTGCATACATTCAAAGGGAGCTGACCGAATGGTGTGCGAAAAATCAGAAAGATGACGGCACGTCATACAATCTTTATACTGACGGACTTCGGATCTACACGACCATTGATTCGCGACTTCAGCGATATGCTGAGCAAGGAATGGAAGCTCAAATGAAGATCCTTCAAGCCAAATTTGAAGGCCAGCTGCGCAAGTCGAGCATTACTTCTTTGACCCGGTCGCGTTTGAGATCCTTGCCACAGTACAAAATGCTCATTGAGCAAGGCCTCACCGATGGAGAAGTTGTCAAAAAACTGAAATCGCAGAAAGTGAAAACGAAGGTGTTCAGCTGGGAAGGCGAGCAATCTGTTGAAATGAGTATCTATGATTCGCTGCAGCACCAGCTTAAATTTTTGCAGGCGGGTTTGCTAGCCATGGATCCGTGGTCAGGTGAGATTAAAGCCTGGGTGGGGGGGATTGACCACAAATTTTTTAAATACGAACACGTTCGT
>CBHROW010000183.1:0-10623 GCA_966080355.1 uncultured Chryseosolibacter sp. | reverse complement strand
GCATAGTCACGCATAGAGTGCTCACGTGCAAACCATCCAAGCGCGGTACCGATTATGAAAGCGATCATGACCAGCAAAAGGAAGTCTCTGGAAAGCAATGCGAGGATTTGGACTAACGAAGCGCCCAGCACTTTTCTGACTCCAATTTCTTTTCCGCGGATTTCCGTTGTGTAGGACACCAGTCCGATCAATCCGAGGCACGAGATGGCAATGGCGAGTATCATTAAAATGTTCGCGATCTTCTCGATGAAAAGCTCATCGCGGTATTGGTCGCTCAGTGGGTCATCCATTAGCTTCCATTCTATGGGAGCATTGGCTTCGAACTTCCTGCTTAAGCGCTCTATCGCTGAAATTGCTTCTTTCGCTTTTCCGTTTTCATATTTGATAAACATCAACGGGGTTCTTACCGGCTTCATGGCGATAATAACCGGCTGGATTCCGAATTGCAGTTTTACACTATGAAAATCCTTCACCACACCGATGATCTTGCCCTGGTGCGGTGCTCTTAGCGGCTGTCCCACAGGGTTTGACAGTTTCATTTGGCGAGCAGCTTCTTCATTGATGATATAGTTCGAACTGTCTGCGGCATTCTCCCGCAAAAAATTTCTTCCATCAATGATTTTGAGCCCGACTGCCGGAATGAAGTCGTAATCTACCTGCATCCACCGGAAGGCAATATTGTCGTCATTGCGCTTACCCGGCCAGGCGTTGTCGCCCAGTACCATTTGTCTCTGTATCTGCATGGGATTGGCATCGGCTTCTGTCGCGGTTTCAATAACCGGGTTTTTGATGGCCTCATTTTTAAAAGCTTCTGCCTGACGCGATATCGATTCCGGCAAACTGAAGTAAAGAATGTTCTGCCTGTTAAATCCAAGATTCTTACTCATGAAGAATTCGATCTGCCGGCTCGCCATCATTGCACACACAATGAGCGCAACGGAAAGTGTGAATTGAAATACAATCAGACTTTTTCGGAGCGCTGTGATCTTTACACGGTGAAACGTTCCTTTCAAAACCTGCAATGCCTTAAACGTTGAAGGCAGGAGCGCAGGATACAACCCGGCAATGAAGGCGGTTGCAAAGATCAGCACGATGATGGCTGCATAAAATAGCGGATCGTTGAAGGGCATTACAATCTGTTTTCCTGTTATCTCGTTGAAAAATGGCAGGGCAAGCGCTACCGAAAGCATCGCCAGGAAAGCGGAGATCGTTACCATTACAACAGACTCGAAAGCCAGCTGTATGAAAATGGAAGATTTTTGTGCACCGATAACTTTCCGAACACCAATTTCTTTGGTTCTCTTTGTCCCGCGTGCTAGAGTCAAGTTCATGAAATTGATGCATGCCATCAGCAGGATAAAGAAACCGACTGCAGTAAAGATGATCACGTAGTTGATTCTCCCTCCATCTTGTACACCATTGGTAAAGTTGCTGTATAGATGCCAGTCCTTCATCGGAAACAGGAAGAGGTCGACATTGGAATCCCATCGGACCCATATGTGCGGTTTTGTAAATTTTTCCTCGACCTGTTTTTCCATGGCCTGGATGTCAGGCGTTATAGTGGTTTTGATGTAAGTAAATCCACCGGTCCATGCGCCCCATTCGTTATTGTATTGATCGTCCTTTGCGTAAAGGTCGTAGGGAAGTACATAGTCAAATCTTACCGAAGAATTTCCAGGAAGCTCTTTGAAGACCGCGCTCACCGAAACTTCAACTTTATTGTCGATTTTGATGGTTTGTCCAATGGCATTTTCATCGGGGAAATATTTTTCTGCAATCTTTTCGGAAATGATAATGGATCCCGCTTTAAGCGGATCCAATTGATCACCGCTGAGAATGTTGATGGTAAAAATTTTCAGTAAGGCAGGGTCTGCATATGATCCGCTTTCATAAAATGACATTTCGTTAGCCTGCAATAATTGCCTGCCCGTAAAGGCGACCCTTGAGACTTCCTCGATGCCGGAAAGCTCTTTCATTGCGACACCCAAGGGGCCCGGAGTGTTAGGATTCACGAACGTTCCGTCAGGATACCGATGTCTTCCCATCACCTGATAAATATTTTCTCCATTGACATGAACATTGTCAAAAGTCAGCTCATCAACCGCCCACAATCCGATCAAAATAAAACTAGTCAGGGCTACGGTAAGCCCCAGGACATTGATGACCGAGTATCCCATGTCCTTTTTTGCAGTGCGAAAAAAAATTCGAAGAAAATGATTGTACATGGTGAACAGGTGTGAATTTATCGACCAACGATTTCTCAGCACAATGCCGGGCCTGCAATAGCGCAAGGTATTCCAGATAAATCTCCTTCGGGCGTGCGTCACGCCATGGAGCGGTATATCCTTGTGGTAGGTCTGGATGAGATCGCCTTCTATTTCTTCGAACAAGTGCTCGGGGCAAATTCTTTTGAGAAGGCCAAGCGGCCAGTTGGGATGTTTACTCGAATTCATTTACCGGATAGTTTTAGTTCTGGAATAAGTCGCCAAAGTTCAACTCTCGATTCCTGCATCGTTTTCAATATTGCAAAACCTGCATTGGTCACGCTGTAGATTCGTTTACGCCTTCCACCGCGCTCATTCGTTGCGCCACCATATTTCGACTTGATGAAGCCCTTATCTTCCAGCCTGTACAATGTTACATGCACACCACTGAGGTTAACGTCTCGCTGCAGGCGGCTTTGAATCTCCTGCGCAATCATTGCACCATATGCTTCATTTTTCAGCAAAGCGGTGACCGTGAGCACCAACTCTTCAAGTTCGCCCAAAGATTCTTTTCCCATTTCCTTACTATTTGTCAAGTAAATAAGGAAAAGTTAATTGCATTTCAAAATGATGGCCTTAGCTGATACATGCAAAATGTTGTCCGATTAGTATGAGGCAGCTTATTAGGAATCGCACTTCATTCTCGTCCAACTCGTGAGGGCTTAAAGCCATGGCTTATAATTAACAACAAACCCCGGCTGAACCGGGGTAGCTAATAATGTTGTTTTGTATTACCGAAAGGCTATTCCTAGTTTCTAATTCCTTTTCACTAATGCCCAATCCCTAATGCCTAAATCAACCTGATGATCAAATCAGGAAGAACTCCAAGCAGAATAGTCGCGATCAAACAAACGATCAACACGATCGAATGCATCGCGGGAATTGTTACCGGTGTGTTGGAATCCGGAGCTTTGAGATACATGGCGATGATGATGCGGAAGTAATAGTAGATACCGATGAGTGATGTGAGGATTGCGAGCAGAACCAATCCAACGTAGCCGCTCTCGAACGCAACTGTGAAGATGTAGTACTTCGCGAAGAAACCTGCGAGCGGAGGGATTCCTGCCAGCGACAACAACGCTACGGTCATCACAAAAGCGAGAAACGGATTCTTGCGGCTCAGGCCATTGAATGCTTCGGCTGTGGCATTCTCACTTTCGAAAGCTACATTATGAAGCACACAGAATGCAGCGATTGAAGCACCGGCATAGCTGATCACATAATAGAGAATGGCGCTCGCAGAGATCTCATTCAACGCGACAAGGGCTATCAGCATATATCCGGCATGTGCTACGCTGGAATAAGCCAGCATACGTTTCACACTGGTTTGATATACCGCTGTGATATTCGCGACAAGCAAAGTGAGCATCGATATTACTTGAACAACGCCAACCCACTGATCAGCAACGCTCGCAAAGCTCGAGGCAAACAATCGGAAGAATCCCGCGAACGCGGCAATCTTCACAATGGTCGACATGAATGCGGTCACAACAGTCGGAGATCCTTCATACACATCAGGCGCCCAGAAGTGAAACGGAACGGCCGAGATCTTGAATGCAAGCCCAACCATCATTAATAGAACACCAGCATACAGAAGCATTGGGAATTCTGCAGCGCCCGATGAGATCACTGTGTTGATCTTGCCAAGATCGAATGAACCAGTCACGCCATATATCAATGCGATTCCGAAAAGAAGAAAGCCTGTGGCAAACGATCCCATCAGGAAATATTTGAATGAGGCTTCATTCGAGAACAGGTCATTCATCCGGCTTCCTGCCATGATGTATAACGAGATCGAAAGAATTTCAATACCGAGGAATAACATCGCCAGGTTGCTGTATGAAACCATGAATACGGCTCCAACCAACGAGAACAGAACGAGTGCAAAATGATCGGTGACGTGTGTGTTATTTTCAAAGTAGTCGCGCGACATCATAAACCACAAAATCGCTATCACTGAAATTCCCGCGCTGAAGGCAATCGCATAGTTGTCGAACGTGAGCATGTTCGAATAGTGCGAGTAAGCTGTTCCCCAGTCGCTGACCAGGAGGATAGCCGTTGCTGCCAGACCGATCAATACGATAGGGAATAGGACTTTACGGAAATTAAAGATCTCCGCTGTGAGCGAGAAGATGCCGAGCCCTGAAAGAATATAAACTGCGTTCATGTGTCGAAATCTTATTGATTGACCGCCTGGTAGTTTGAGATCACCTGATAGAGATTTTCCACCGCAGCCTCAGAGATCTTCAGCAGCGGAGCGGGATAGATCCCAATCAGGATCACCATCACGACAATCGGATATAAAACAAGTTTTTCGTTGAGACCAAGGTCGATAAAGTTCTGTGTGCGAACGTTGCTTTCACCGAGCATGGTTTGCTGGAAACTGCGCAGCATGTACACCGCCCCGAGGATCATTGTCAATCCCGCAAATACACCTACAACGTTGTTGAACTGGAATACCGAATTGATGAGGAGAAATTCGCCCACAAAACCACTGGTCAACGGAAGGGCTACACTACCAAGCATGATCACAACAAAAACTGTCGTAAACAAAGGAGCTGCGTTCCTGATCCCGCCAAGCGTTGCGATTTCCTGCGTTGTTGTTCTTGAGAAAATAATGTCGATGATGTAGAAGAGTCCGACAATGATGATGCCGTGGCTTACCATCTGGATCATCGCGCCTTGCATACCGATCCGGTTCAGCGTAAATAATCCGGCTGCGATCAACCCCACGTGAGCGATCGATGAGTATGCAATAAGTTTCTTGAGATCTTTCTGAACGATAGCCAGGCATGAAGCATAAACAATTCCGATAACAGAAAGGATGATTGCTGTGCTCGCCCATTCATTCACACCTTGCGGAACGATCGGCAACAGCCAACGGATCACTCCGAAAATACCCATCTTCAACATGATCCCCGAGAGGAGCATGGTGCCTTGAGTAGGAGCGGTGTGATAGGTGTCAGGCTGCCAGGTGTGGAAAGGGAACACTGGCATTTTGATGGCAAATGCGAGGAACATGGCCCAGAAGATCCATCCTTGTTGATAGGCAGGCAAACTCTGTCCGGCAGCGTAAAGTTGTTCGATCGCAAATGAGTGTTCACCCGGAGTTTGGAAATACAGGTAGATCAAACCCGCAAGCATCACAAGACTTCCTGTAAGTGTGTAAATGAAAAACTTCAGGGTAACAGCACCGCGGTTGACTCCACCCCACCGAAGACAAATGAAATAGATTGGAATGAGCGCCATCTCCCAGAAGATGTAAAAGAGAAACCCATCAAGTGCAACGAATACGCCAACCAATGCCATCTCCATGGTGAGGATCAGGCTGTAGAATGAGATCGGCTTCTCATAACTGTTCTTGAATGATGACAGGATGATCAGTGGAGTAAGCAATGTTGTAAGCAACACGAGCAGCATGCTGATGCCATCGATGCCTGCGTAAAAGCTAATTCCTAACGAAGAAATCCACGGGGTATTCACTACGAACTGCGTGGACGAATCCGGTGTAAACTGAAACAACACAGCCAGCATCAGAACAAACTCGATCAGCGACACAGTGAGCGCCCAGGGTTTGGCGAGTTTCTCATTCAACGCCAACAAAATCAGCGCACCGAGAAAGGGAACGAATATCAGAAGAGTGGTCAGCATGTATTAACAGTTCAATCGAATCATTAGAAAATTACCTTGGAGATCAGCAGCACAATGATACTTACAACCATGGCGAAAATGTAAAAGCCGGTATTTCCGGTTTGAATAAGCCTGAGCGTTTTGCTTCCCCACGTCACTGCACGACCAGTTCCATTAACGATGTTGTCGATAAACAACTTCTCTATGATCGAATCGAAAACACGCGAAACGGAATACAAAGGTTTTACGATGATGTTCTGATAAAGCTCATCTACATAATACTTGTTGTAGATCAGTTTGTGAACACCCGTCTCGGTTCCGTCTGCTTTCGGCACGTTCTTCTTGCTCACCCAGATGTTGTAAGCGAGAAAGATCATCACCAATGTCAAACCGACAATCACACCCATTAGCATGAGTTCCGTTGAATGTTCCATGTGGTGATGTTCCGGAGCGATTGCTTTCGATTGTGCGAAAACGGGAGCGAGGAATTTATCCAGCGCATGTTCACCCCCTAATACTTCAGGAACCCCCATGAATCCGCCAACCAGCGAAAGAAGTGCAAGCACCATCAAAGGCACGGTCATGCTGTAAGGCGATTCGTGAATATGATGTTGTACTTCATGGGATGCTCTCGATTCGCCAGAGAACGTCAGGAAGAATAAGCGGAACATATAGAATGCGGTGAGTAACGATGCGAACGCTGCAATTCCGTAGATCAATGGACTGGCTGCAAATGCGTTGGCTAAAATTTCGTCTTTCGAAAAGAAACCTGCGAACGGAGGAATACCTGAAATGGCAAGCGTACCGATCAGGAATGTGATGAAGGTGATTGGAAGAAGTTTTCTCAACCCGCCCATTTTGCGTATATCCTGCTCGTTGCTCATGCCGTGGATCACACTACCCGCACCGAGGAACAACAGTGCTTTAAAGAAAGCGTGAGTAGCCATGTGGAAAATGCCCGTGGTGTATGCACCAAGTCCGAGGGCGAGGAACATCAAACCCAGTTGGCTTACTGTTGAGTAGGCGAGAACTTTCTTGATATCGTTTTGAGCTATCGCGATGGTTGCGGCAAACAATGCAGTAGCGAGTCCGATCACGATAATGACATTGAGTGTAAAAGGTGAAAGCGTGTAGAGGACGTTGTTGCGGGCAACCATGTAGACACCCGCGGTGACCATCGTTGCAGCGTGGATCAATGCAGATACCGGAGTTGGACCCGCCATCGCATCCGGAAGCCAGGTATATAAAGGAATCTGGGCACTCTTACCAATCGCTCCGATGAATAATAAGATGGTGATGCAAGTGATGACTTCAGACCCCATCGCGAATTCACCAGCTTTTCCGAAAACATCTGCGTAGTTGATACTTCCAAAAGTCACGAAGATCATGATGACACCGAGGATCAATCCCAGGTCACCGATGCGGTTCATGATGAAAGCTTTTTTCGCTGCATCGTTGTAGTCCTGATTCCTGAACCAGAATCCGATCAATAAATATGAGCAAAGTCCAACACCTTCCCAGCCAACGAACATCAGCAGATAGTTCGATCCCATCACGAGCAGCAGCATGAAGAAGATGAAGAGATTCAGGTACATGAAGAATCTTCGGAATCCGTCATCGTGATGCATGTATCCGACAGAGTATACATGGATGAGGAAACCAACTCCGGTAATGATCATCATCATGGTCGAGCTCAGCGGATCGACAAGGAATGAAAATGAAACTGAGAAGTTACCTGCAGTGATCCAATCGAAGGCTGTGTAGACAAGGCTAGTGCCAGTTGAACCGGATCCTTCGCTGGCGCTCAGGATAGTGAAGAACAAAATTGAAGAAAGAACAAAAGAAACAAATACTGAACCGCAGGCGATGAATGACACCCAGCCTTTCGTAAGGTCTTTGTTTATAGCTCCGATGAAAAGGAAACTGAGAAGCGGAGCGAGCGGTATCAGACCAATAAGATCAACCATTACCATTTGAGTTTATTCAGTACGTTAATGTCTGTTGTGCGGGTGTTGTGATAGATGACGATGAGGATTGCGAGTCCGACAGCGACTTCAGCAGCCGCCACCGCCATAATAAAGAAAACGAAAACCTGCCCGGAGCCATCGCCATGGTAAGCCGAAAATGCAACGAGCAACACGTTCACGGCATTCAGCATAAGTTCAATGCACATGAAAATGATGATCGCATTTCTGCGATAAAGTACACCCATCACACCGATGACAAACAGCGCAGTGCTGAGCCAGATGTAGTAGTTGAGCGGAATGCCCTGGACGGCCTGATTTATATTTTCGTTCATTTTGTAAGTTCTTTATAGCTGCTAATACCCCGTGCAGATTGTACCGATCCTTTTCCGTTTTGCTTGTGCGTCATTTCCTGAACGCGCTTCATGTGTGTTTTGCCGAGCATCACAGCTCCGACCATCGCGGCAAGAAGAAGTATTGAAACTATTTCAAAAGGAAGAAGGAACTGACTGAATAATAATGTTCCGAGATTTTTTACGAGTCCGGTGTTGTTGCTGGAATTGAAGTTTACACTGGCCACTTCCGCACCGCGAAGTGTTCCAACGATCACCACCATCAGAAGGCCTGCGGTAATGACAGCTGCTGCGCGTAAGAGGTTGCTCTTTCGCGACTCGTCATCCTGGTTCAAGTTGAGCAGCATGATCACATAAAGAAACAGCACCATGATGGCTCCGGCATACACGATCACGTGCACCGCAGCGAGGAACTGCGCGTTCAGCAGAAGGTAATGACAAGCCACGCAGAAGAAAGTGATGACGAGGTAGAGCACGCTATAGATCGGATTGCGTGAGAACACAACCATCAGCGCGCTGAGCACCGCCAGGAATGAGATGAAGTAAAATGCGTATAAGGTCACGTTCAGGTATGTTTAGTGCGTGTCGTCAGCAATAAAAATTTTCTATCGGTTGTGGCTGAATTCTTTGTGTTTCTTAAACTCGAGAACAGCCTTGGTTTGTCTTTTCGTCACATCCACACGATCATTCACAGGTTCAACCAGTTTGTCTTTGCCATAAATGAAATCTTCGCGCTCGAATTCAGTAGGCACAAGACGATCGGTAAGGAAGATCGCTTCCTTCGGACAAGCTTCTTCGCACAATCCGCAGAAAATGCAACGCAGCATGTTGATCTCGTATGTTGTTGCATACTTTTCTTCGCGGTACAAATTCTCTTCGCCTTTCTTTCTTTCGCCAGCTGTCATGGTAATAGCTTCAGCTGGACAAGCCACGGCACAAAGCCCACAGGCCGTGCAGCGCTCAGCACCTTTGTCATCACGCTTTAATACGTGCTGACCACGCCAAACTGCACTGCGCTCACGAACCTTCTCCGGATATTTCACCGTTGCTTTTCTTTTGAAGAGGTGCTTGATCGTGATCACAATGCCGCCCAGGATCGCAGGAAGGTACATGCGTTCTGACCAGGTCATTTCTTTCTTTACTACCAGTTTCGATCGTCCTGAGAGTGATTGCATTTTTCTAAATGTCTTATCTGTTAGTTAATCCAGTTCTTATTTATCCAATTTTAAGCTGCGAGCTATTAGCTTCGAGCTTCGAGCTGCTTCCTGCTTATTTGCGTGTCAGTCTTAGTCAAACTAGTTGACACGTACCATCTACTTTGCTTGTCGAATCACTCGACCCAGCTCGAGGCTCGCAGCTCGCAGCTTGCTCGGTGCCTGTTAAACCAGCAACATTATCAGTCCCGTCACCGCCACATTCACAATCGCCAGCGGGATCAGGATCTTCCATCCGAGGTTCATCAGCTGATCGTAGCGGAAACGCGGGAGGGTCCAGCGGATCCACATGAAGAAGAAGATGAAGAACGTGATCTTGGCGAACAGGAACACCGTGCCGAGTATCGTCACCGTGTTTGCTGAAAGCCCAAGGTCGTTGGCGAATGGAAAATTATATCCACCAAAATATAATGTCGACATCACAGCCGATGATGTGAACATGTTGATGTATTCTGCAAAAAGGTAGAAGCCGAGCTTCATACTGCTATACTCGGTGTGATATCCACCAACGAGTTCAGTTTCGGTTTCCGGTAAGTCGAATGGCATCCGGTTACATTCCGCGAAAGCGCAGATGATGAAGATGAGGAAACCAACGGGTTGATACACGATGTTCCACATGTGCCAATCGCTTCCAACGCCACCTCCCTGCATCAGGCTGATCTCGCGTAGACTCAACGTTCCCGTGATCATGACCAATGCGATGATCGAAAGACCCATCGCGAGTTCGTAGCTGATCATTTGAGCCGATGCGCGCAATGCGCCAAGCAAAGAGAATTTGTTGTTCGAAGCCCAGCCACCGATCATGATGCCATACACTCCGATCGATACAACTCCGAAAATGTACAAGATGCCAATGTTGATGTCTGCGATCTGGAGATCGTAAGTCGAGCCATTGATGGTGATCTTTCCTCCCCATGGAACAACTACGCCCGCCATCAATGCTGTGATCATTGCAATACAAGGACCGACAATGAAAAGGAATTTGTTCGACACGTTCGGAATGATCTCTTCCTTCATGAAAAACTTGATACCGTCAGCGAGGGGTTGCAGGATCCCGAAAGGACCCGCTCTGTCAGGACCAACACGATCCTGGATGAATGCTGCCACTTTACGTTCGAGGTACGTTGAATACATCGCGATGAGCAGCGTGATCCCGAAGATCGAGAAGACGAGAATGAGTTTGAATATCATCAGTTCG
>CBHROW010000182.1:0-10630 GCA_966080355.1 uncultured Chryseosolibacter sp. | reverse complement strand
AAATATTTTTGGAAACACACGTGAAGGTGGCTGGAAACTGGCGCAAGGAAAAAAACAGACTGCGTCAATTCGGATACCTGGAATAACTGAACACACTCGAATGGCAAATATTGTCGCAATTGTAGGACGACCCAACGTAGGTAAATCGACTTTCTTCAACCGCCTTATTGAAAAACGTCAGGCGATCATGGACAACATGCCAGGCGTGACGCGAGATCGCCATTATGGATATGCCGAGTGGACAGGAAGATTCTTCACTGTGATCGATACCGGTGGTTATGTGATCGGCTCAGAAGATAAATTCGAGTCGCAGATCCGCAAGCAGGTTCAGCTTGCCATTGACGAAGCTGCGGCCATCATCTTCATGGTGGATTGCAAAGATGGAATGACAGGCTTCGACAAAGATTTTGCGAACGTTTTGCGCACATCGAAGAAACCGATCTTCATCGCGGCTAACAAGGCAGACACCTCGGAGAAATCGTTGCAGGCTTCTGAGTTCTACGAGTTGGGTCTCGATGCAGAAGTATTTCCGATCTCGGCTGAGAACGGCAGTGGCACAGGCGAGCTGCTCGATGCCTTGACCGCAACGTTTCCAAGTGAAGGTGTTGAAGATCCCGATGCCGGGATACCCAAGATCGCGATCCTGGGAAGGCCAAACGTTGGGAAGTCGTCATTGCTCAATGCACTTCTTGGCACCGAGCGAAGTATCGTGACAGACGAAGCAGGCACCACACGCGATGCCATCCACTCGTACTACAAAATGTTCAATAAGAACTTCATTCTCATAGACACCGCGGGCGTTCGCAAAAAAGGCAAGGTGAAAGATGATATTGAATTCTATTCGGTGCTGCGTTCGCTTCGCACTTTGGAGGAATGTGATGTGTGTATCGTGGTGATCGATGCAGAGCGTGGAATGGAATCTCAGGATGTGAACATCATCAGCCTGGCTACGCGTCAGGGAAAAGGTATTGTGCTGATGGTGAACAAATGGGACCTTGTCGAAAAAGACTCGAAGACAGCCGATAAGTTCAAGAAAGACATTATGGAAAAGCTCGCACCGATCGATTTTCTCCCCATCATTTTTGCATCCGTTATCAATAAGCAAAGGATCTTTCAGGTGATTGAAAAAGCAGTTTTGGTGTATGAGAATAAGACTAAAAAGATCCCTACTTCGCAGCTCAACGATGCACTTTTACCGGAGATTGCCCGATATCCGCCTCCGGCAACCAAAGGTAAGCTTATTCAGATCAAGTACATTACCCAGGTGAGCGCGCGATTTCCATCGTTTGCATTTTTCTGCAACCTGCCCCAATACATCCAACCCTCTTACGAAAGGTTCCTGGAGAATAAAATCCGCGAGAATTTTGAGTTCGAGGGGGTCCCGGTGAGGCTAATCTTCCGAAAAAAATAAATTTTTCTTACCCCACTCACTTGAATCAGCCAATCCTAGTATATTTGCGTTGAATTTTTAAAAACCTGTAAACTATGAAAAAACTGATCGCATTGTTAATGGTATGCGGCTTTGCATTTGCATTTGTAGCATGTGGCGGTGGTGCTAAAGAAAACGCTGAGAACAACGATTCTACAGCTACTGAGACACCTGCTGTTGAGTCTGACACAACTCAGGCCGACACTACTTCAGCTGACACTACTGCAGCAAAGTAATCAATCTAAAAAAAGATTGTTTTCCCGGGAAGGCTTTAGATTGCTAAAGCCTTTTTTTATTGTTTATGAATTCTGAAAAGATCAATGGCATTCTCAACAAGCACCTCCCTCCTCCGGCTTTTGCCTACTGCTGGACTTTATGGCTCAGCGCGCCTTTCGATCTTAAATTGACAAGCTCACGCCAGACCAAAGTTGGCGATTTCACCAGTAAGAACAGTTCGTCTCGCCCGGTGATCACCTTGAATAAAGACCTCAATCCTTTTCTTTTCCTCGTGGTGTATCTGCATGAGGTTGCCCATCTCTATGTTCATTTAAAATATGGAAACAAGGTCGATCCGCATGGTGAGGAGTGGAAGAACGCGTTTAAACGTATAATGGAGCCCGTTCTCAAAAAAGAAGTGTTTCCTGATCAAATCTTACAACCTCTGCAACGACATATGATCAATCCAAAAGCAAGCTCATTCGCGGATGCTGAGCTAACAAAAGCTTTAAGGTCATACGATCCTCATGCGGACCAATACACCGCACTTTCTGACATACCCGAAGGGAGCATTTTCAACTTTCAAGGAAGGTATTTCAAAAAAGGAAAGACAAAACGGACACGCGTTCTCTGCTGCGAGATCAAATCCAAAAAAAACTACCTTGTTCCAGCCGAGGTCTTGGTGAGTGACGTCCAACTGGGCTTGCTGTAAAAAGAAACTTTTACACCTCGTTCGGTGTTTTCACCTTGAATACACGTCTGCTTGGTATAGTTTTTTTCGGTCTGTTCAAAACCTTTATGGATTCGACTCAACCGTTGGACGATTCCCGTTACCAGAACCTTTCACTCGAGGCGAAAGCACAACTCATCCAGAGCAAGGGCACGTTCATTGAAGCAGAAGATTTCTACAGTTTTCGTATCGATTTTTACACATATAACGCCAACTCTGTCGAGATAACATACGACTACTCAGGCGCGCTTGTAAGCGTTGAATTTTTTGACCCGGGCCAATCTAAGCGCAGTCCGCAGTTTTCGCTCACGCCTCGATGATCTACTCGCAGAAGAAGAGCAATTCAATTGCGATTTTTGATGTTCATGATATCGATCATCAGATTGAACGCATCGATCGATGAAGGATTGTTCAATTTCAATGGCTTGACGATGTATCCGGATACGCCTAACTTTTTTGTTTTCTCACGGTCTTCCTTTTCGTCAGATGTGGTTATCACAAAAACTTTGAGATCCCGCCAATGTTGAGAGCTCCTAACGGCTTCGAGTAATTCGACACCATTCATTTTGGGCATGTTCAGGTCGAGTAAAACGATGTCTGGTCGTTGAACTCCGGCTTCAGTTTCAGTGCGCTCGAGGTGACGGAGGGCTTCTTCTCCATTACGGGCAACCTCCATTTTATACAATGCGCCAAGCTTATCGAGCGAACGCTTTGCATCCATCACATCCACACTATCATCTTCCACCATCAATATGTTAATTACCTTTTCCATTCTTGTTGAATTTTGGCCATGTAAATGAGAAAATAGAACCTTCTCCGAGCCGCGATTTCAGGCGAACCCTTTGATGACGATCTTCTAATATTTTTTTAACGATAGCAAGTCCCACCCCGGTACTTTCCATCACATCGCGTTCATGCAGCGTTTGAAAGATCATAAATATCTTTTCGTGATAGGAGTCGGCAATTCCCGGGCCATTATCACTTACAAAGAATTCATAGTGGCTCCCGCGATCTTTGAACCCGATCTCAACGTAGCCGTCTGGTTTGTCATGGTGTTTGATGGCGTTCGAGATCAGGTTTGAAAGCACCTGTTGCAGCGGTATACGCTCCGTCTCAATGATTGGAAGGGTTGTCGGCAATCGAAGTTGAATATTCGCTGGAATAGGGCTGCTCTCGATAATGTCGGTAAGCATCGCACGCAAATCTACGTGTTCGATGGGTGGAGCGTCACGACCTATTCTTGCGTACGACAGAATTCCCTTGATCAGATTTTCAGCCCTGTCGAGCCGTACGCGAATGAGTGAAATATACTCTTTCATTTTTGCAGAGAGCTCGGACGAGTGGTCTTCCTCGATCCAGGTTACCACGTTGTCGATGCCGCGCAACGGTGCCTTCAGATCATGCGATACGATATGCGCAAACTGATCGAGTTCCGCGTTCTTCCTTTTGAGCAAAGTGATATTCTCCGCCAAAACCTCGGCCATGTGATTCAATGAACGTGCAAGCTGACTCAATTCGTCTTTACCCGTACTGGGTGTGTGTGCCTCATAATTTCCCGCTGCGATCGTGTCGGCCATTGTCACCATGCTGATGATACGCGTTGAAATACGGTAGGCGAGATAAATGGCGATGGCGAGACCGATCAGGATCGACATCGAAGTGAGCGTGAAAGAAATGATCCTGGTTTGTGCGATCGATGAAGTAAGTTCTACCTTTTGATTGTCGCGTTGCTCATACTCCGCATTCATAAAATCCCTGAATCGGCTTTGCAATACGCGATTGAGATTTCGCTCGTTGGCGGAATTCAGTTTCTCACGATAGATCTTGTTGAAAGCGATCTGGCTGCTGACTGATGTTCCGGAAGCTGTCTTCGCATCCATCAGCGGTTTTGCGAATTCCGTGATCCACGTTTCATTCAACTTACGTATCTCTGCCAGCCGCATGCCCTGTTGAGATGAGTCAGGAATGGATAATGATAGTTCAGCGAGAATGTCTCGGTTCTCAGCCGCTGCCGAATCATATGCCTCAACGAAATAATGTTCGCCAGTAAAAATATAACCGCGCAAGCCGCTCAGCATGTTGAGGATATTGCGCTGGAACCGATTAGTCTGCCGAACCACTGCCGTTGAGCGTGCAATAAATTCATTGTTCTCATTCACGCGTTCGGCCAGCCGAAAGTTCATCCATGTGGTGATCGTAAAAAGCACCAGGATGATGAAAAAGCCGAAAAATATGAAGGTCGAGATCCTCATGTTCGTGATAAAGCCAAGAAAAAAAACGCGCGATCGGGAAAAGATCGTGCCACTGGTGGGATTTGAACTTGCAGTATGCCAGATTATTTGAAAAAATGCAAGTTTGGAATAAAGGATGATCGCGTCACTGGAAAATATGTGCGTTGTGAGCGTGATCTCATGGTGATCTAATTCGTTAATTTGGAAAATTAAATTCATCGAACGTGCTGCTGAATTCCCGTCCACCGCTGGCTGAGCGAATGCGCCCCGCGAGACTTGACGATCTTGTCGGTCAAGAGCATCTGACTGGCCCTAACGGTGTGATCAGAAAAGCAATTCAAACGGGCAACGTTCCATCGATGATCCTGTGGGGCCCACCGGGAGTTGGCAAAACAACGATCGCTAACATCATTGCGAACGAAGTGAAGAAGCCATTTTACACCTTAAGCGCTGTCAATGCCGGAGTGAAAGAAGTTCGCGAAGTGATCGATCGCGCAAAGCACGGCCCACGTTCTATACTTTTTATAGATGAAATTCACCGCTTCAATAAGTCTCAGCAAGATGCGCTTCTTGGTGCTGTTGAAAAAGGAATTGTTACACTGATCGGAGCTACAACGGAGAATCCGTCATTCGAAGTCAATTCGGCTTTGCTCTCGCGCAGCCAGGTTTATACGCTGAGACCGCTCGGTGAAGACCAACTGTTACAGCTCGTCAGCCAGGCGCTGACCCGCGATGAAGAATTGAAGGGAAGGAAAATCATAGTTCGCGAGCATCAGGCGCTTCTGAATATTTCAGGAGGTGACGGAAGAAAGCTGCTCAATCTTGTAGAACTCCTGGCGGATTCCATTCCTGGCGATTTCGAGATCACCGACAATCTTGTCATGGAGGTGGCCCAAAAACATATCGCCATTTACGACAAAAGCGGAGAACAGCACTATGACATCATTTCGGCTTTCATCAAATCCATTCGCGGTAGCGATCCCAACGCAGCCGTTTACTACCTGGCGCGCATGGTGGAGGGTGGCGAGGATGTGAAGTTCATTGCGCGCAGAATGGTGATCCTCGCCTCGGAAGATATCGGCAACGCAAACCCAACCGCGCTTGTAATGGCGACAACTACCTTCCAGGCTGTGAACGTGATCGGCTATCCGGAAGCGCGAATCATACTCGCCCAATGCGCGGTATATCTTGCGTCATCAGCCAAAAGTAACGCCAGTTACATGGCCATTGAAAGTGCACTCGGATCTGTCCATCAAACGGGAGACTTGCCCGTTCCGCTTTCCATCCGAAATGCCCCGACCAAGCTGATGAAGAATCTGGGGTATGGAAAGGGCTACCAGTATGCTCACAGTTATGAAGGCAATTTCGCGCACACAGAATTTCTTCCAGACGAAATTGCCGGAACTAAATTCTACGACCCCGGAAATAATCCGCGTGAAGAAGAGTTAAGAAAATATCTTCGTAGTTTGTGGAAAGAGAAGTATGGATATTGACGGAACAGCGACATGAAGAGAATTATTTTTGAATCAGCTCCAGAATTTATCGTGTTGTGTGTAGTTGCTGGCCTCGCCTATGCAGCTATCCAATATTGGCGTGCTAAAAATCCATGGAGTAGGGCAACCAACTGGATCCTCTTCAGCATTCGCGCGATCGTATCCACGCTCATTGCGTTCTTTCTGCTTGGACCGATCGTCAGGCAGATCACCAATCTTTTTGAAAAGCCTTTGTTCCTTGTGGTGCGCGACAATAGCGCTTCAATTCGGGAAGCGGTAGACTCTACCTCGCTTGCAAAACTTGATGACGACCTCACCAGAACGAAAGCTTTACTCAACGAGAAAGGTTATGAAACGCAAGTGCAGAATTTGTCCGGGGAAGAAATCGATCACGTCAAATACACAAGTGCCACCTCCGATCTCAACTCAGCATTAAAGCGGATCACCAACCGGTACGAAGGACGCAACATTGCGGGCGTTCTTCTGGTATCGGATGGCATTTACAATTCAGGAATGTCGCCACGCTACAGCACTTATAATTTTCCGATCCACTCCATTGGCGTTGGGGACACGACTCCACGCATGGACATCGCCATTCGCAATGTGGCCTACAACAAAATCGCATACCAGGGAAATAAGTTTCCGGTTCGCGCGGAAGTGCAGGTCAAGAATCTCCCTTCTCAAAATGTTACCGCCAACCTTTATCGAAGAGGCAGGCTTGTTGAAAAGCAGACCAAATCATCGGGCGATAATCAACTTATTACTTTCGATTTTCAACCGCTTGCTGAAGAACAAGGCATTCAAAAATATGATGTTGAGATCGATGTCAACCCAAAGGAGTACAACAAGCGCAATAACCGCAGTTCTATCTTTGTTGAAGTGGTAGAAGGTCGAAAAAAGATCCTGCTCGTTGCGGCCTCACCCCATCCTGATATCAAAGCGCTTCGGGAGGTCGTAGACAAAAATTCGAATTACGAATTTCTCCTCCATGTTCCCGGTGTACAGGAGCAACAACCCAGCGAGCTGCGTCCTGAAAATATCGATCTTGTCATTTTTCATCAGTCGCCAGACCTACGCGGAAAGACCTCTCCATTGTTTCAGAATTTCGTGAGAGGAAAAACGTCAATGTTGTTCATCGTTGGTCAGCAAACAGACCTGCCAATGATGGCGCGCCAGAACATGCCCATGAAATTCGACAATGCTCCCCGTGAATTTGATGAGGTGACGCCTGTTACAAATGCGGCCTTTTCGAATTTTAATTTGTCAGCTGAATCAAATTCAATTGTTGCGGCATATCCGCCTGTGACGGTCCACTATGGAAAAGTGCAGATCCCGGCAAGCGCAACTCCATTGCTTTTTCAGCGTGTAGGAAACGTAACCACAAACAAACCCCTTCTTGCGATTGATATCCAGGACTCCAGGAAGATCGCCATCATGCTGGGTGAAGGATTATGGCGCTGGCGATTGAATGAATATGATCGAACGGAATCTACTGCTGCATTCGATGAGCTTTTCGGAAAGCTGATCCAATTCCTTTCCACTAATGACGACAAAAGGAAATTCAGAAGTTATCCGTTGCAGCAAGAGTTTGCCGAAAGCGAACCGGTAGTTTTTGAAAGTCAGGTTTACAATGACATCTTCGAACCTGTCTATGGAAACACGGTAAGGATCGAGATCACGGAAGAATCAGGAAAAAAAACGGACTATTCTTACACGATCAATCCCGGCAACACACGATATCAGATCGGTGGGTTAAAGGAAGGTGTGTACAAATATAAATCACGCACCGAAATCAATGGAAAGACCGAAGAAGTGCGTGGGGAATTTGCGGTAGTTGAAAAACAAGTTGAGTTACAAACGTTGACCGCTGACTTCGACTTGATGCGTACGCTCGCGTCAAACACAGGTGGGCGATTTTTTCTTTCATCCGATGTACAGGAACTCGACCAATACCTTGGACGAAGCGAAGCCCGCAGCGTTATTCACAGTGAAGAAACCTACGACTCCATCATCAATCTTCGATGGTTGTTCTTCGTGCTGTTGTTACTGGTTACAGCAGAGTGGGGATTGAGAAAATATCATGGGAGTTACTAGGGCTCAGCAACGCGCAAGTCCGGCTACCGCTGCACGCCTCGCGCTACACGCGCGAATGCGATGCTTAGCCATTTACACTATTTAGCTGACCAGCAGATCTTGGACAGCTTCTCGGGCGTTCGAAAATCTGAAATGAAATCCGGTGTTCAGGAGTTTCGTTGCTGACACTCTCGTTCCATGTGTCACGATATCGGCCATTTCACCGAGCATGATTTTTAGCACAAATCGTGGAACATTCGGAAGCCACAACGGTTTGTTCAGTACTTCTGCAATGATCTTTGTCAGTTGCGAGTTGCTAACGGGATCAGGGGCAACCGCATTATAAGCGCCATTCCAGTTCGTGTCATTGACCGCGCGAAGAAAAATTGCGCAAAGGTCGTCAACATGAATCCAGCTCACGGGTTGCGTGCCCGAACCCAAACAAGCACCGGCAAAATACTTCACGGGATTTGCCATTTTCGGCAATGCACCGGCTTCACCACTCAATACAATTCCGATCCTGATCTTCACCACACGAATTCCCAGTGACGCGATCTTGTCAACCTCAGTTTCCCATTGATGCGTAACGTCAGCTAAAAAATCAGTTCCTGGTGCACTCTCTTCGGTGTACCAGCGATCATCGCCTCCCAGCCCGTAGTATCCGATGGCTGATGCAGAAACAAAAGTCTTGACGTTATGCTTTGATCGCTCCAAGGCTTGGAAAAGCAGCCGTGTTGAATCAATGCGGCTCGAAAGAATTTCTTTTTTTCGCTCAGAACTCCAGCGTTTGTCAGCAACTCCTGCGCCAGCGAGGTGCACGATTGCCTGTTTGTTTTCGATGGCCAGTGGATCTATATAACCATCGTTCACACGCCAGACAAAAGCACCGGGATCATTCGATCTCTTAGACCGTCCCAATTTATAAATGCGATGACCGGCAACGGAAAATGCAGACGAAAGATGGCGTCCGATAAAACCGCTCGCGCCTGTCACCAGAATATTTTTTGATTCGTCCATGAGAGAGAAAAACGAAATTGTAAGTTTGTGCACAATGTAACCAATTCCTGAAATGTTTATTACGCGTAAATCGATTCTTGCCAGCTGCCTGATCTTGATCTCATTTTCAACAAATGCCCAAACCGTGATCGCCAAAAAAGAACAGGCGAGAATCAAGAACGATTATGCCGATGGATTCGAAGTTGATCTTCCTGGCACCTACGAAGATGTAGATGCAGCCTTGAACAAGTTTATGAAGACGATCGGCAAGACAAAACAAAATGAAAATTTCTTTGTGGTAGCTGAGCCCATGATCGCAGGGAGGACCTATGCAACTCCAGTGTATGGAACCACCAAGCAAATCGGGAATATTATCTCAGCGTGGGTCGGAATAAAAAAATCCGATTGGAAGGATGATGAAGCTGAACAAGTTAATACTGCGTTACAGGCCATGGTGCGCGAGTTCGGGCTGAACTACCACCGCGAAAAAATTCAAAAGCAGATCGATGAAGCGCTTCGTGCACAACAAGCCGTTGAACGTCAGCAGCAACGGCTGACGAATCAAAACAAAGACCTCACCACCCGAATTGAAGATAACAAGCGGGAAAAAATTCAGCTCGAAAAATCGATAGAGAACAACAAACTCGAATTGGAAAATCTTACCAGGCGTCTCGAGAAAAATAAGAAGGATCAGGACTCGGTTGCTGTGGCTGGTGAGCAGATCAAGAAAGTGGTCGACATGCATCGCGACCGTCAACGCAAAGTCAACAGATGATCACTTGAGTTTCCACGAACGTGACGCAGTATCATAGTAAGTCCTCTCGTCAGGGAACTCGATGTAATCCACTCCATTTGAGTTGTGTGTTTCAAACTTGGTGAGGTCTTCACCTTGCACCATTTTATCAAAAAGGAAATAGCTTCTTCGCCTGAGCGTGTCAGGCACCATTTTCCACGTACGGAAGATCTCCTCATATTCGGTCATCTCGCCCCGATCATTAAGACGAAATCTTCCTCCGGTCGCATTTCGTTTTTCAACCAGACTCGGTGCCGGCTGCGAGATCAAAAAATAAAAATCATCACCCTTCGGAACGTATTGCTCAAAAATGATCTTGCTCGCCTTCTCGCGATAGAAAGTATCGTATTTCGCATTGAACTTTTCATCGCCCACCGCGTTCTCGGGTGGTTTGCTGGTATAGCGCACGATCGAACTTATTATCGCAGCTTTTTCTTTTGAATTGAGTCGCGCATTTGGATCGTAATTTTTGTCATAGCCACACGCAGTCAACAGCAGCGCGATCAGAAAACAATTTGCTGGAATAAGTTTCATCGTAGATAAAAGTAAAAAGACCCGCTCATCGCAAGTCTTTTTACAAGAATTAATTAAACCACTAGTACGCTTTAGAGAGAGGTTGGAATTCAGACCACCCATCAGTCCAGTCAGTCGAACTGAAAGCACCTTTGT